>JAOUCS010000003.1 GCA_029859645.1 Lysobacterales bacterium
AGGAACAGAGTCTCGATGAGGTCATCGCGATGATGGCCCAGTGCAATCCGGCTGATGTCATTCTCCCGGGCGAACCGGTACAGCGCACCCCTGCGCAGGCGGGAACAAAGTCCACAAGTGGTTTTGCCGTCCGGAACCACGCGCTTCACCACGCTGTAGGTATCCTGTTCGATGACGTGAAAGGGGATTCCCAGGTCCCCGGCGTAAGCAGGAAGCACCTGTTCGGGAAAGCCGGGCTGTTTCTGATCGAGGTTGACCGCCACCAGCTTGAATGACACGGGCGCCCGCTTCTGCAATTTGATCAGGATGTCCAGCAGGGTGAACGAATCCTTGCCGCCAGACAGGCAGACCATTACGCGATCACCTTCGCTGATCATGTTGAAATCACTGATCGCCCGGCCGGTATTCCTTTGCAATCTTTTTTGCAGTTTATTGATTGAGTACTGCTCTTTTCCTTTAACCATCCGCGCATTTTACGTCAATTCTGTACTATCCTTATACCGTGAGCATTAACAGCAACGATCCGGGCGAAATTGCCCGCCTGATCGCGGAACTCAAGGAAGAGCATCGCGACCTGGACGAGGCAATCATGCGTTTGTCTGCTGATCCCAGTGTGGATCAGTTGCGTGTAAGACGGATGAAGAAGCGAAAATTGAAGCTGAAAGACTGGATTGCCAACCTGGAATCGAGGCTTATTCCTGATCTGGATGCATAAGCACCTGCGGGGCCACCCGGATGATTCCGTGACGAATTTCCTCGCTGAGGATGAAGTTGGCATCCTCGCTGATCTGCCTGATCCTCTCGTTGAATTCCAGTTTTTCTTCGCTATTGGTTGTCAGGGCACCTTGTTCGCGCAGCAGGGCAATGAACTGCTTGAACATCTGCCGGTCCGAGAATTCCGGCGCTGCGAATTCGTTGAGCTGGGACATCCTCTGGGCCGTGAGAAAACACAGCCGTTCGAGTTCGCTGCGGGTCAATGTTCCTGAACCATTCTTATCAAGCACCGCAAGCGTGATGTAGTAGCGTTCGAAGGTCTGCAGCAAGGTGTGTCCCATAACCCGCAGCTGAAGGTCTTTCTCGCCCCCACCCTTCGGTCTCAGCAGGATGTCCCCATCCTCTTTTTCAAACAGCAGTTTTTCGCCGAGCAGCCAGCTGATATGGGCTTCGATGGCTCGCTGGAATTCGTCTTTTTCCCAGGGCAGGAATAACTCGGACTTCAGGAACGGAAATATCGACAGAGCAATTCGTTGCAACTGGTTCCTGGCAACTTCGTGTTTATTCAGAAAACAGCTTGCGACCAGTGACGGAACCGCCAGCAGATGCCCGACATTGTTGCGGAAATAGGTGAGCAGCACCGAGTGCTCCGGAACAATCGCAACGATATCACCCAGCGGATGTTCCCGGATTTCGACCGCGCCCAGCTCCACGCCGTAGTCAATAATCTCGCTGGCGGATTTTTCGGTGAAGGTGATTCTCTCGGAATATCGACAATCACCCAGCAGGCCGAGATATAATTCCAGTTGGTTTACGAGTTCTTCGCGGCCCATTGCCAGCTTCCGGGTGGTCAGCAGGACCACGGCAAGGAGATTGATGGCGTTGACATGTGTCGCTTCATTGATGCCGGTCATGATTTGCTGACCCAGCTCATCGACCAGGCCGCTCAACCAGGCGGGTTTCTTGCTTCCATCCGCTGTATTCACACGCCATTCGGGATCGTAACGGTCCAGCAGGTCATCAAGAAAAACAGGCTCGGCAAAACTGACATGCACTTTGCCGTAACGCTGCTTGAGGACTCCGAAGACTTTAAACAAGTCGCCTAGTGACTCAGATTTCTTCTTCTGCCCGGACAGTTCAGCCGTATAACTGTTGCCTTCCACGAGGCGTTCATAGCCCACGTAAATCGGCTGGAACATGACCGGACGGACCGGCGCACCCAGGTAACTTCGCACGGTCATGGAGAGCATACCGCCCTTGGGTTGCAGCAGCCGACCGGTGCGGCTGCGAGTGCCCTCTATGAAGTACTCAATGGCTGTTCCGTTTGACAGGATCCGGGCCAGGTATTCGTGAAAAACGGCTGAATAGAGTTTTTGCGAGCGAAAGCTGCGGCGCAGGAAAAACGCGCCACCCTTGCGCAGGAATCGTCCGAGTATCGGCAGGTTCAGATTCACCCCGGCCGCTACGTGGGGGGGCACCAGGCCGTTGTGATAAATGAAGTAGGAAACCAGCAGGTAGTCTATGTGGCTGCGATGGCAAGGCACATAGATGATTTCATAGTTGGGGGCCTGCTCCTGAAACTGCCGGAAATGCTGCAACTCGACACCGTCGTAAATCCTGTTCCAGAACCAGGTCAGGGCGAAAGAGGCTAAGCGGACAAAGGCATAGGAATAATTGGCTGCAATTTCAAACGCGTACTTGCGTCCTTGCTTCCAGGCCTTGTGCTCGCTGATTTTTTCCTTGTTAGCCTGTTCCTTGATGGCTTCCCTGACCGGCGGACTGCGCAGCAGCGAGTCGATGACGGTGCGTCGATGCGACAGGTCGGGACCGATGGCAGCGCTGCGAACGCGCTGGAAGTGCACCCGTAGAATGCGGGACACTTTGCGCAGGCTGCGTTCCGGGCCCAGCCCTTCGTCAGCCAATTCGCGTAAAGAGATTGGATTGCTGAACTGGACCAGCGTGTGCCGGCCGTTGAACAGCGAGTTGACGAATCGCCAGATCCGTCCGCCGATATCCCATGACTCCGTGAAAAAGATTTTTGCCAGGCCGGTTTCCTTGTCGGGCGCCCGGCCGATAAGCACGGTTACGGGAACCAGCTGGATATCGTCGACCTGCTGGTCACAGACTCGTTCCACCAGCCCTTTAAGGGTCGCGGAATGACTGCGAACTTCAGTGCGCCGGATGATCAGACCTTTCTTTCGGCGTAGCGCCAGGTAAGACCGTGACTCGATGGTATCACCCGCCTGCAACGGCCAAAGCGGTCGCGGAAGGTTCAGTTCCTCACAGGCCCGGTCCAGGATCAACAATGAAGACAGGGCGTAGGAATCGATGATGTAACAAATGGGTTTGTCCGGCGACAATTGCAGGTCTGCGAAGGGCTGGGGCAGCGCTTTCGCCTTGACCCACAGGTGCAACACCGCCCTGAGAAACAGGAACCAGTGCAGTTTCAGACGGGCAAAGAAACCCATGTTTGGAGCGTCGGTATTCATCCGGAGCCGTCCAGCGACCTCGCGAAGATCTTCAGACTGCCCATTCTAAAGCATACGCATAAAAAAAATCCGGGCTGGTAATTCACCCGCCCGGAAATCCGGCAGAGCCGGAGAGGATCGTAAAAGCTTTTTAAGAGACAGTTTCTTTGATGTTCCCCAAGCTGTTTTCATTCATTATTATGTAGTTACGAGCGTATCGTAATGCACAATATTAGCTTTTGCAAGTGATATTTTTGATTCGTTGCAAACGCCTGCAAGGAGCCCTCCTCATGGCAGGGCGGAGGCAATCTGCTGCTGAATGGCCTCGGCCGCGGCGCGGGGGTCATCGGCATCCCGGATGGGCCGGCCTACAACAAGGTAGTCGGCACCCGTTTCAATCGCCCGTGCCGGGGTGGCCACTCTCTGCTGATCGTCTGCCGCCGGCACCTCATCATTGAATATGGGGCGAATGCCGGGGCATACCGTGATCAGGGCATGGTCCACCGACGCACGCAGCGCCGGAACTTCCAGGCCGGAGGACACCACACCGTCACAGCCCAATTCCAGTGCGCGCCTGGCGCGAGAGAGGACCAGCGTGCGGGCGTCGCATCGAAATCCCAGGTCATCCAGGTCGCCCTGGTCCAGGCTGGTCAGCGCGGTAACTGCCAGGATCTGCATATCTCCCTTTGCCTCAGCCGCGGCCCTGAGCATGCTGTCATTACCGTGGACCGTACAAAAATCGACCTTATGGCGGGCCAATTGCCGGACGGCGGACGCGACGGTAGCCGGTATGTCGAACAGTTTCAGATCGGCAAAGATTTTCTTGCCGTTGTCGCGGAGTTCAGACGCGAGCTCGAAATAATACCCGGACAGAAAGAACTCCAGGCCCAGTTTGTAGAATTCGACCGAGTCGCCCAGTGTTTCCACCAGTCGCCGGGCATGCTCGAGGTCCGGCACGTCGAGTGCGAAAATCAGGCGCTCGCGCGCTGGGATGCTGGTCTTGATCGGTGATTGAAAGGTCTGGTTCATGAGTGTTCTTGGTCCGTCGTCTGATCGTGCTCGATGATGAATTCCCCGATAGTTTTAGCTATTTTGCCTGGAACGTCCATATGGAAGTGGTGATGTCCTTCAAGCGTCTCGTGGCGACCCTGCGCCATCGCCCTTTGGCATTTCTGCATTTTTTCCCGCGAGGCCCAGGGAGAATCCGGCGTGGTTGTGAGGCTGAGTATGGGTGCCGAAATATGGCTGACCAGATCGAGGGCCTGCTCATCGGTCATGACCAGTGACGACACCCAGTTCAGGGCCGGATCACTGCGCCATTCAAAATGCTCCCCCGCTTTTCTGGAGCCGCGCTCGCAAATCAACCGGGCCGAGTCTTCCGCCATGCCGGAAACCAGTCGCCGTGCTTTGACCATTTCATCAACCGATTCGAAACGTCGCGTTTCGCGGGCTCTGCGCCTGTTCTTGACGAGACTGCGCCTGAGTCTCTCGGTGGTGGTATCAGCATCGACGGAGACCGGTCCCAGCGTATCCAGGAGCACGATGCTGCGGACCCGTTCAGGAGCGCCGGCGGCATAGGCGGCAGAGATGGCCGCGCCCAGGGAATGGCCAAGCAGGTGACAGTCATGCCAGCCCAGTTCGTCCAATACCGCATCAACGTTAAACAGGTAGTCCATGAAGTGATAACGGCTGGTCGGGTGCCGGTGCTCTGAATGGCCATGGCCTGGCAGATCAATTGCCAGCAAGTCCAGCGATTCCAGGTGTGCGGCCAATGGAATGAACGAGGCCGCATTGTCGAGCCAGCCATGCAGGCACAGAACACGGGGAGCACCGGCCGAATGCCATTGCAGGCCAGCCAGCCGGCCCTGGCTGGTTGCGAGGGTCAGTTCCCTAGCGGGCCTGCAGGTTGGCATAAGCCAGCACCAGCCACTTGGCCCCGATGGCTGGGAAATTGACATGGACACGCGTATGTTCACCCGACCCTTCGAATGACATCACGGTGCCTTCTCCAAACTTGGGGTGGGCCACAACTTGCCCGAGGCGGAAGGGCCATTCCGTGTTTGCGCCGCCACGGACGGGCGATGGCCTGGCTGAAACCCAGGGCTGGCGGCTGGAGGTCCTCGGACGTATTTCTTCCAGGTACTCGGCGGGAATTTCGTCGATGAAGCGCGAGGGCCGGCAGAAGTTTTCCGAGCCATGCATGCGCCGGATTTCTGCGTAGCTGAGCACCAACTGCTCCCGTGCCCGGGTCATTCCTACGTAGCACAGCCGGCGCTCTTCTTCGAGCCGTCCGGCCGCATCCTCCACGGAGCGTTGATGAGGAAACAGGCCGTCCTCCATGCCGACCATGTAGACCAGCGGAAACTCCAGCCCCTTGGCGGAATGGAGGGTCATCAACTGCACGCAGTCATCCCAGCTTTCCCCCTGGGTTTCGCCGGCTTCCAGCGCCGCATGGCTGAGAAACGACTGCAATTCGTCGAGGCCGGCCTCTGCGTCTTCCTGCGGCAGGATGAACGCATCTGCGGCGTTGACCAGTTCCCTGAGATTCTCAAACCGGGTCTCCATCCGTTCGCGGGGCTCCTTTTCATAATGCGCAGCAAGGTTGCTGTCGTCGATCGCACCCTGCATCTGGTTACCCAGAGTCCAGTCTTTCATGCGTTCACGCATGTCTTCGATCAGTCGTATGAAGGCGGCAACAGCGGTGCCGGCCCTGGTGGCGAACTTGCCCTGGGACAGACATTCATTAGCGGCCTGCCACAGCGTCAATCCACTCTCGCGCGCCTGCAGCCGGATGAACGAGACGGTTTTTTCGCCGATAGCCCGGGCGGGTTTGTTGATGACCCGTTCCAGTGCAGCGTCGTCATTCGGGTTGAGCAGCAACCGCAGGTAGGCCAGTGCGTCCTTGACTTCGGTCCGTTCGAAGAAGCGCTGGCCGCCATAAACACGGTAGGGAATGTTTTCTCGTAACAGGTACTCCTCGAACAGCCTGGATTGCGCGGTCGTGCGGTAAAGGATGGCGCCGTCATCTGCCCGCCGGCCGCTGTCGAGCCATTGCTGCAACTGGTCCACCACGAACCGCGCCTCATCCTGCTCATTGAATGCCGTGTAAAGCTGGATCAATTTCCCGCTTTCGCCGGCCGTCCACAGGTTCTTGCCCATGCGCGACTGGTTATGGGCGATCAGCGCGTTGGCCGCGTCCAGTATGTTACCGGTGGAGCGGTAATTCTGTTCCAACCGGACGGTCATGACATCGGGAAAATCCCTGCCGAACAACTGCACGTTTTCGACTTTGGCCCCGCGCCACCCATAAATGGACTGGTCGTCGTCGCCGACCACGAAAACGCGCCCCGTACTGCCTGCCAGCATGCGAATCCATGCATACTGGATCGAGTTGGTATCCTGGAATTCGTCTACCAACAAGTGCCGCAGTCGTTTGCGGTAGTGGTCCAGCAGGTCAGGCTGTTCCAGCCAGAGTTCATGCGCCCGCAACAGCAGCTCTGCAAAATCCACCAATCCACCGCGGTTGCAGTAATCCTGGTACAGCCGGTAAATGTGCACCCAGGTCGAAGTGACAGGGTGGTCGAGGTGCTCGATGTGCTGGGGTCGTTCACCTTCATCCTTGCGGGCATTGATGAACCACTGTGCCTGGCGGGCCGGCCAGTGTGCTTCATCCATGCCTTCGTCGCGAATGATGCGGCGCAGCAATCGTTGCTGGTCTTCCGAGTCCAGGATCTGGAATTGTTCGGGCAATCCGGCTTCTTTCCAGTGCATCCTCAGCAAGCGGTGGGCAATCCCATGAAAGGTGCCAATCCACAGAGGGCGGGTGGAAACCTGCAGCAACTGACCGGTGCGTTCACGCATCTCGCCAGCCGCCTTGTTGGTGAAAGTGACTGCAAGGATCCCCAGCGGTGAAACGTGATCGACCTGGATCAGCCATGCGAGACGGTGCACCAGGACACGGGTCTTACCGCTGCCGGCGCCCGCCAGCACAAGCACATGGCCGTCGCGCGCGGTGACGGCTTCCCGCTGGGCTTCATTCAGTTCGTCCAGGAGGTGGGAGACATCCATCTAAGGAATGGGGTTGGCCTGCTCGCGGTTGATAGCGCGGTAGCCGATGTCCTTTCTCAGGTAGGCGCCTTGCCAGCTGATTTCCCGGCAGGCGCGATAGGCTTCGGCCTGGGCTTCGGTGACGCTGTCGCCCAGTGCGCAGACGCACAGCACACGCCCACCGGAGGTTACGATGCCGTCTTCACCCAGTGAGGTGCCAGCATGAAAGACCTTGACGTGTGACGGAAAGTCATGGTTTAGCCCGCTGATGGGAAAACCTTTGCCATATGAGCCAGGGTAGCCCGCTGCGGCCATCACGACACCCAGGCACGGGCGTGGATCCCAGGCAGCCTGCTGACGGTCCAGCTGTCCCCTGATTGCGGCCAGGCAAAGCTCGGACAGGTCGGACTCCAGCCGCATCAGTACCGGTTGTGTTTCCGGGTCGCCGAAGCGCACGTTGTATTCCAGGACTGTCGGGTCGCCGGCGGGTGAAATCATCAGGCCGGCATAAAGAAATCCGGTAAACGGGGCGCCATCCGCGGCCATTCCTTCAATCGTGGGCCGAATGACCTCCTCCATGACACGCTTGTGCATGGTGGCATCTACCACCGGCGCCGGCGAGTAGGCGCCCATGCCACCGGTATTGGGACCCGTGTCGCCATCGCCCATCGCCTTATGGTCCTGTGACGTGGCCAGCGGCAGAATATTCTCACCATCGGCCATGACGATAAAGCTGGCCTCTTCACCTTCCAGAAAGGCCTCGATGACCACGCGATGGCCGGCGTCGCCAAAGGCATTGCCGGCCAGCATATCCAGCACGGCTGCTTCAGCCTGCGTGGTGGTCTGCGCGATGATGACGCCCTTGCCGGCAGCCAGCCCATCCGCCTTGACCACGATCGGTGCGCCCTGGCTGCGGATGAATTCTATCGCCGGTTCGACTTCGGTGAACTTCCCGTAGGCCGCGGTCGGTATACCATGCCGGCGCATGAAATCCTTGGCGAATGACTTGGAACCTTCCAGTTGAGCCGCCTGTGCGCTCGGCCCGAAACAGGCCAGCCCTGCTGCACTGAACCGGTCTACGATGCCGTTCACCAATGGATCCTCGGGGCCGACGATGGTCAGATCGATGCCCTGTTCCCTTGCAAAGCCCAACAAACCGTCCAGGTCATTGACGGCAATGGCAACGTTCTCAACTCCGCCTTCGGTTGCCGTTCCCGCATTGCCGGGAGCCACGAATACTTTTTCCACGCGGCTGGACTTTGCTGCTTGCCAGGCAAGCGCATGTTCGCGACCGCCGCTGCCTACAATGAGTACTTTCATCATCAGTGCCTGAAGTGTCTTATGCCGGTGAATACCATGGCCATGCCATGCTCATCAGCCGCCGCGATCACCTCGTCGTCACGCATCGAACCGCCCGGTTGGATGACTGCCGAGATACCTGCTTCGGCTGCGGTGTCAATGCCGTCACGAAAGGGAAAGAACGCATCAGAGGCCATCACGGCCCCCTGTATCGGCAGCCCCGCATCCTCCGCTTTCCAGCGGCCGATCCGGGCGGAGTCCACCCGGCTCATCTGTCCTGCGCCGACGCCAACTGTGCGCCCACCGGAGGCGTACACGATCGCGTTGGACTTAACCATTCTGGCCACCTTCCACGCAAACATCAGGTCCATCCACTGCTGATCGTCGGGTTGCTGTTTCGAAACCAGCCGGCAGTCATCACGGTTCAACGGGCTCCAGTCCGAAGTCTGGATCAGCAGCCCACTGCCAATCCGTTTTGACTCCATTTGCGGAACGGGCTTGCCTGCGGGAATCTCCAGTACCCGAATGTTCTGTTTGGCCTTCAATACCTCCAGCGCCTCCGGACTGAGCGACGGAGCGATCAGCACTTCCAGGAACTGCCGATCGATGATCTGGCGGGCTGTTTCGGCATCGAGTGAACGGTTGAAGGCGATGATGCCCCCAAAAGCGGAAACAGGATCCGTAGCGAATGCGAGGTCATACGCCTGGACAGATAACTCTGCCAGCGCTACTCCGCAGGGATTGCCGTGCTTGATGATGGCGCAAGCAGTCTGGTCAAATTGCCTGACACATTCCCAGGCCGCATCGGCGTCGGCAATATTGTTGTAAGACAGTTCCTTGCCCTGGTGCTGTATCGCGCTGGAGAGGCTGCCGCTGGCCGGGTACAGGTCCCGGTACCAGGCTGCTTGCTGATGCGGATTTTCGCCGTAGCGCAGGTCAGCGACCTTGACGAAACAGGCATTGGACTGCTCGGGAAACAGATCATTCGAGTCGCCCCTGGTGCGGGATGACAGGTAATTACTGATGACGTCATCGTATCGCGCAACGAGATTGAAAGCTGCAACCGCCAGTTCATAGCGGGATTTGCGGTCCAGTTTGCCGCCGCCGGCCCGCAACCCGGACAACACGCTTTCATATTGATCCGGGCTCGTCACGACCGCCACCGAATCGAAATTCTTGGCGGCGGAGCGGACCATCGCCGGGCCGCCAATATCAATATTTTCGATGGCATCTGCAAAGCTGCAGTCCGATTGGCGGATGACCTCCTCGAACGGGTAGAGGTTGATGACGGCCATATCGATACGCGGAATGTTCTGCTCAGCCATCACGGTGTCATCCTCTCCCTGGCGCCCCAGCAAGCCGCCGTGAATGCGAGGATGCAGCGTTTTGACCCGACCGCCCATGATTTCCGGCGAGCCGGTGTAATCAGAGACTTCGGTGACGGTCAATCCTGCTTTCATGAGGGCCTTGGCAGTACCGCCGGTGCTCAGCAGGCCGAAACCCAGATCGGCCAGTTGACTTGCAAATTCAACAATTCCGGATTTGTCCGAGACGCTGATCAGCGCCAGGGCTTTCGGTGAATCGGTGTTGGTGTTCATAGGTCCTTGTCAGTATTTTCCATTCCCTACCGGAATGTCGTAGCGGTGCAGCTTGCTGCGCAGCGTGTTACGGGTCATCCCCAGAATTCTTGCGGTCCTCGACTGGTTGCCCTGCGTATATCGCAGTACCTCTTCGATCAGAGGGGGCTCCACCTCGGCCATCAAGGTCAGATACAGGCATTCAGGTTGTGAATGCCCCATGTCTTCGAGGTAACGCCGGACGGCTTCTTGAACGTTTTGTCTGAGGGGGATCGGAAGGTCCACTTCTTTGGCGGACTTTCTTGCGTTTTCCGTGGTCATGGTTCGAGTTTTTCGACCTTTTATGTTGGGCTGGACGGGAACCTACAACCCTACCACATCGTCCGGGGTTTTGGTCAGCTTTGTCAGGCTTTTTTAAAGGAAATTCAGCTCGAACCCCACGGCCACCTGGCCGGGGTCCGGCAGGTCCAGCACCAGCGGCAAATAAGCCTGGGGTGTCATGCCTGCGGCGGTTGAAGCGTCCTCGGCCAGGTAATCAGCGGGACGAAAGAGTGAACGGCTGACCGGTTGCCCGGAAGCATCCAGTAAAATAATTTCCAGGTCGGGGTAAGGCTGCGGCGTGCTGGCTCGATTGACTATTGTCGCCGTCAGTTGCAGCATGTCGGCCTCGAAGGGATGGCTCCTCAGGTCCCGGTTTACCAGGTGAATCTGGGCAAGATCCCGAAATTCTTCTGCGGAACGAGGTGCCTGAAACCCCAGCCAGTTGGCTGCTGACTGAATGGCGGGCACCTCCAGCAGCGGTTGATCAAAATAGTCGGCCAGCTTGATGGTAACGGCGATGATAACCACCAATGCCATCGTGACCCATGCAAAGCGCATCAGTGATTTTCGACTGGCAGGCTCGTTTTCAGCGGGCTCATCTTCACCGGACCGCGAGACTTTCGCCCCGGCCAGGTCGATGGTCAGGCCGAGATCCGGTATCGGTCCCGGAGCGGTCGGCCGGTCACCGGCTTGCGGCCATTCGTCAAACAGGGCTTCCAGCGCATTGCCGGTCTTTTTGCACTTGCCGCAGCGGAACTTACCTCCCGCCGTTGCCAGCAGGCTGGCATTGACCGGATGAACGGTGTGGCAGCCTTTGCAGCGGGTGTACATTCTCAGGTATCCGGGGATTCATCAGCCCACTGTTCCTCGAGGAAACGATAACGGTCCAGCTGTTTCTGGAACTCGTTCCTGATTTCCTGCTCACGCAGGTCCAGCAGCGAAATGGATTGATGGTTTTGGGCGAGCTTTTGCTGCAGGTTCTGGATTTCAACTGAGGTTTTATCAGCAACCTGCTGGCCGGCCCGTTGCTTGTTGGCTGCCTCGCGGATTTCACCCTTGAAGGATTGCTCCATGCTGGCCCTGGTGGTCGTGAGCAGGCGCCGGTCATAATTGAGCTGCTTGATTTCCACGTTCATGGCGTCTTCGATTTCCTGCTCAGAGCTGTAACGGAGCATCAGGAAATTGTCCATGCGCCGTTGCATTTCAGCGTCGGAGTAAAGCTGTTTGGGACGGACCATTCCTGAACTGTCCCTGGGCAGTTCTTTCAGTTGCTCTTCTTCAGGCACCTCTTCGACAGGGGGCGGAGTCAGGGTCAGGTCTTCGTCCGTCACGATTCCCCGTTCGTTCAGTACATCATGTCCCTTGTCCTTGAAATCCGGCGGCAGGGACTCGCTGTAATGCACCTCTCCATTTTCGTCGACCCAGCGGTATACCTTGGCGCTAACCGGGGTGCTCGCCAGTAACAGGCCGAGGATACAAAGGGCCGTTATGAGTGTTCTAGGCTTGAGTTCCATATCTTTCCTTGTAATTTTGAATGGCATCGAGATCGATATTTCCAATAGATTTCATTTCCAGGTAGCGGATGAGATCGTCCAGCCCGGCAATCGCAGTGCACGGTATACCGTATTCCCTGTTGACCTCCTGTGCGGCGGACAGTTCGCCGGTACCCCGTTCCTGGCGATCCAGCGCAATGGCGACCCCTGCCGTTTCTGCGCCTGAATTCAGGATGATGGAAATGGATTCACGAACGGATGTGCCGGCGGAAATAACGTCATCGATCACCAGTACTTTACCGGCCAGTGGGGCGCCGACGATCATGCCGCCTTCGCCATGGTCTTTCACTTCTTTGCGGTTGAATGCGTAAGGCACATTACGGCCCTGGTACTCGTTCAGCGCCACGGCGGTCGCTGCTGCCAGTGGAATACCCTTGTAGGCCGGGCCAAACAGCATATCGAACTCGATCCCCGAGTCGGTGATTGCATCAGCGTAACAGCGCGCCAGTTCGCCGAGTGAGGCTCCATCATCGAAGCCGCCTGCGTTGAAGAAATAGGGGCTGATGCGACCGGACTTGAGTGTAAAGCTGCCGAAACCGAGATTTCCCTTGCGCAGGGCGAGTTCAAAAAACTTGCTTTTGTAGTCTCTCACAACAGAATCCTTTCCATGGATGTCCCAGTATGCCAAAAAAGCGACCGGGAATAAAAAGTACATGCCCGTAGGACAAGCCATTTTGATATGCTGGCGCGCAAAAGCACCAACCCCCAGGAGCTCGGAAGGGATGCGAATCATCACACTCAACGCAAACGGTATTCGCGCAGCGGCCCGCAAAGGCTTTTTCGACTGGATGCATAAGCAGAATGCCGATGTTGTGTGCATCCAGGAGACGAAGGCACAGCACGACCAGCTTAAGGATCGGTTTTTCTTTCCGCCCGGCTATCACGTGTACTATCACGACGCCTTGAAAAAGGGTTATTCCGGGGTAGCGATCTACAGCCGGCATCAACCCAGCCGGGTTCATTACGGCCTGGGATGGGACGTAATGGATAGCGAGGGTCGCTGGCTGCAGGCTGATTTTGGAAGTCTCTCGGTCATATCGCTCTATCTGCCCTCGGGTTCGTCGAAGGAAGAACGTCAACAGGTAAAATACCAGTGCATGGATTACCTGCAACCGAGGCTGGCCCAATGGGCTAAGGATGGCCGGCAATATGTGATTTGTGGTGACTGGAACATCGCCCACAAGAAAATCGATATCAAGAACTGGCGCGGCAACCAGAAAAGTTCAGGTTTCCTGCCCGAGGAGCGGGCCTGGATGGATGAGCTGTTCGGCGACGTGGGCATGGCGGACGCGTTCAGATCCGTGGATGACCGTGAGGGGCAGTACACCTGGTGGTCCAACCGCGGTCAGGCCTGGGCCAACAACACCGGTTGGCGGATCGATTATCACGTCACGACCCCGGAAATGGCGGACAAGGCGACACGGGTCGAAATTTTCAAGGAAGATCGCTTCTCGGATCACGCTCCGCTGATCGTGGATTACGATTACGGTTTTCCGACTCGTGACTGAGCAGGTTCAGGGGGCGCAACGCCGCAACTGGAAAGAAATCCTGCTCAACCGCAAGATGCTGACCTGCGTCTTCCTTGGCTTTACGTCCGGGTTGCCGCTGTGGGTATTGATTTCATTGGTTCCTGCCTGGTTACGCAAGGAAGGCATCGACCTGGCGACCATCGGCCTGTTCAGCCTGGCCACGCTGCCCTACACCTGGAAGTTTCTCTGGTCGCCATTGATGGACCGCTTCAAGCTGCCTTTTCTGGGGCGTCGCCGTGGCTGGGCGCTGATGACGCAGCTGGCCTTGCTGGTCACCATCGCGGGCATGGGCCTGGTTGACGTGCAGCAATCTCTGACCACCATCCTGGTGCTGGTGTTCCTGGTCTCGGTGTTTTCCGCCAGCCAGGACATCGTGATCGACGCCTACCGCCGCGAGTTGCTGGATGATGATGAACTCGGCACCGGGACATCCATTCACATCAACGCCTACCGTCTGTCAGCGCTGGTGCCGGGTTCGCTGGCGCTGATCCTGGCCGACGGCATGGGTTGGAGCACAGCGTTCGGCGTGACCTCCGCTTTCATGCTGGTCGGCATCGTGATGACGCTGGTGATCCGCGAGGTCAGTGACGACACCCTGGCGCCGCACACGCTGCGCGAGGCCGTGATTGAGCCTTTCAGGGAATTTTTCAACCGCGATGGATTCGGCCCGGCCCTTGCCATCCTGGCATTCATTTTGCTGTACAAACTGGGCGACAACATGGCAGTGGCGCTGGCCACACCGTTTTACATCGATATGGGTTTCAGCCTTACCGAGATCGGTACCATTGCAAAGTTTTCTGCGCTGTGGGCCTCCATCGCAGGATCGATCCTGGCCGGCATCATCATGCTCAAATTCAGCATCAACAAGTCCCTTTGGGTGTTCGGCTTCGTGCAGATGACGACGATCCTGGGGTTTGTCTGGCTAAGCACAGTGGGACACAGTCCACTGGGACTATTTTTTGTAGTTAGTGGCGAGTATCTCGGCGTGGGCATGGGCACGGTCGGCCTGACCGCCTACCTGGCGCGCGAGACCAGCCGCGCTTTCACCGCCACCCAATTCGCGTTGTTCTCCAGCATCGTGGTCATTCCGCGAACCTTTGCCAACGCCACCACGGGTTTCCTGATCGAGGCCATGGGCTACACCAGCTTCTTCCTGCTCTGCGCCGCGCTGGCCATTCCCGGGATGCTGATGTTGTTTAAAGTGGCGCCCTGGAGCAAGTGATTGCTTTACTCGGATGAGTACAGAAAATCCATATCCGGCTTCTCGTGCCATACCGAAGTACCGCCGGACGCTGAACATGACAGAGAGTCCGGGTACGGTGAGTAGTGCCGTCAAAACAATATGTGGAATGGATGAAAGTTCCAGCCGCCATGCCGACAATGTCGTTATCCACCACGGTTTGAGAGACCCGGTTCCACACGGATTTGTCGTTTTCGGCCGAAAGCGGACTTTCAGCTACTATGGAACTTCCTTCCGTAACAATCTTTGAAACTGATGGAGAGACGTGTGAGCAGTTTTACCGTATTAGCGGTCATTGCAGCTGTAGCAGGCATTGCGATGGCCATGCAGGCCCAATTGATGGGACACCTGGATAAATCCGTCGGCACGATTGAAAGCGTCTTTCTTACCTATGGTGTGGGCGCTGCCATTATCGGTGCGATCATGCTTGCGATGCGTGGCGGCAATCTGGCTGAGTGGCAGGCTGCACCCTGGTATGCGCACACAGCAGGAGTGCTCGGGCTGATCATTGTCGGCTGCATCGGTTATGCCACGCCCCGCCTTGGCCTCGCGGTAACCCTGACCATTGCGGTCGCGGCGCAGTTCATGATTGCCGCCATCGTGCACCACTTCGGACTGCTGGGCGCCGATCCGGAGCCGATGGATTTATCCAGGCTGGGTGGCATGGCCGCGGTTTTGATCGGGGTCTGGCTGATTGTGCGGCAATGAACCGGGCCACACGATGACGGCAATGTCCAACAGGCATACTTCCCCCTTCGCAGTGCTTCTCTCAGGCCTGGTCATGGTCCTGATGCAGAGCGCATGTGTCACCACCCCCAAAGTACCCTGGTCCAAGAATCTCGCGCCCCTGGTGATAGGCGACCCGGCCAACGGTGACCTGCACGATGCACGCGGCCGGTTCCGCGAGATTTTCTGCGCCGTTAACGCCGACCATGGCAAGGATCTTCCAGACTACAGACCCTGCGACGAGACGTTAACCACCATCGGTGTCGAACCGCCCTCTAGCGGGCTGCCTGTATCCCTTTCTCACAGTAAAGAGGATTACCTTGTGCTTCTGGTGCCGGGGCTTGGCTACCCTTGCATCAAGGCCTGGTTGGACCATGACTTCTCCGCTCCGAAGCACGTGGCGGAATACGGTTACCAGGTCGAGTTACTCGAGGTGCATGGCCTTGCGAGCTCGACGGCCAATGCTCAGCAAATCCGGGATTTCATTCTTGCGCTGCCCGCGGGATCGGCGGACCGACCGCTGATTCTGATGGGTCACTCGAAAGGAGCGCCCGATATCCTGGAGGCGCTGGTTCGTTACCCTGAGTTGACCGAAAAAGTCGAGGCGGTGGTTTCTTACGCCGGCGCAGTCGGCGGCTCACCGCTGGCTAATGACACCAGCCAGTCGTATCTCGAGCTGCTGACCAAGGTGCCCCGTTCAGAATGCGATGAAGAAGATGGCGGCGCTTTGCAAAGTCTGAAACCGGCGGTTCGGCGAGCATGGCTGGAACAGCATGACCTGCCGCAAAACATCCGCTACTACTCGGTGGTGGCCTTTCCCGACCCCGGACGCATCTCGGCGGGTCTCAAGCCCAGCTGGCGCAAACTGGGCGAACTCGCTGATGCCCGTAACGACAGTCAGCTGGTCTTTTATGACCAGGTGATACCGGGCTCCAGCATCGTGGCCTTTGCCAACGCGGACCACTGGGCGATGGCGGTGCCAGTGGCGCGGCAGCATCGGTTTGCCTCTTTGACCTTTGCCTCGCACAACGACTTTCCTCGTGAGGTCATGCTGGAAGCCTTGTTGCGGTTAATCGAGGAGGATCTGACAGTTTTGAACCCATGAAGAAAAAGTGCCAGGAAACGAACGAATGCACGGTCCCCAATTTCTCACTGGGCCTGGTAGATCCCATGATATAACGTCCAGCTGCCGATCACGATGAATCCGGCGCCGGCCAGGATAGACATCATTTTCACGTTGATGACCTGCGCCAGCAGGGCGCCGGCCGCCACGCCGATGGCGCTGGTCAGCACCAGGGCCGATGCTGAACCGAGAAAGACGGTCCATTTGCTGACTTCACGGTCGGCTGCGAACAGCATGGTGACCAACTGGGTTTTATCCGCCATTTCTGCGATGAACACACTGACGAATACGGTTGCGAGTATTTTCCATTCCATAGGGTGCTTCCTCAGCCTGCCATCGACTGGCGTACCAGGTGGTAGTAGTAACGAATGGCTTCAAAATAACTAACGGTGGCCACGTGCTCGTCGATGCCGTGCACGTAACCGATGGTATCGGGCCGGAATCTCAGAAACATGAAGCGGTAAACATTGGGCGACACAGAGTAAAAATACCTGGCGTCCGTGCCGCCACGGACCATGTATGGCGCGACCAGGATGTTTTCATCCATGCCCCTGATGGTTTTCGAAATCAGCTCGTATCCCCTGGAGTTGGTGGGTGATATCGGTGACGGGTTGATGCCGTATTCATCAGTGACTTCCACACGCTCGTCATCGATCAGGTCGATCACGCGTTGTTTCACCGTTTCGGTGGTTTCCCCGGGCAGTATCCTGAAATTGATTACGGCGGTGGCACGGGTCGGTAGTATGTTGGACTTGGGGCTGCCAGTCGCCATGGTTGCCGCCGTCGTTGTTCGCAGGCCTGCGGCGTCGTCCTTGTTCCCCAACATGACTTTTTTCACCAGCGGCGAGAACAGCCACAGGTTGCTCATCACCAGGCGCTTGCTGAAAGGCATCTCCACGCCCAGGGTTTCGAAGGTCGGATAGAAATAATCAAGGCGGGCCGGGAAGGGATTGTCCTCCACCTTGACGATGGCGCGACTCAGGATGCCCAGGGCGGTTTGTGCAGGCGGCTGCGAGGAGTGGCCGCCCGGCGCGTTCACGGTCAACACCAGGTTGACGTAGCCTTTTTCTGAAACTCCAATGACGGCGACCGGCTGATCGATGTCTGGAATCAGGCCTTCCACCACAACTCCACCCTCGTCCATCACGTATTCGAATGTGATGCCCTGCGATTTAAAGTATTTTGCAACTTCCGCAGCACCTTCCTTGCCGCCGACTTCTTCATCGTGGCCGAAGGCAAAATAGATCGAGCGGTTTGGCTGAGCGCCTTCGGACAACAACAGTTCCATCGCCTCCATTAACGCAATCACGGTAAACTTGTCGTCGACGCTGCCACGTCCCCAGATGATGTCGTCAGCAACCTCTCCGCTGAATGGCGGATAGGTCCATTCGTCCAAGGTGATTTCCTCGACCGGCACCACGTCCATGTGACCCATGTACAGCACCGGCTGCAATGAGGGGTCTGACCCCATTAAGTGGTAGACGATGCTGTAATCGCTGACCAGGGTTTTCGACGCTCGTGCATGCATCAACGGGTACGCGGTTTCGAGGAAAGCATGGAAATCCCGGAAGGCGCCGGCGTCGAAATTGCTGCGGTCGTCGTAAGAAATGGTCGGGTAGGTCAGGGCGCGCGAAAAGCGCTCCACAGCGCCAGGTTCGTCGAGGTTGATTTCGCCGATTCCAACAGCGGGCTCCAGTTGCTGGTCATGGAACGTGGTCGTAGCGCGGAACACCAGGATTGCCGCGATGATAAACAGGATGGTCAGCAGACCCAGGATGGTTTTTTTCATCATTGTCCGAAAGTTGGGGCGCCGCCGGCGAGGTATTCTTCTTCCTCGGGGGTGTTGATCCGGTCCAGCACCTGGTTGCGATGTGGGAAACGCCCGAAGCGGGCGATGATCTCTAAATGTTGCCGCGCATACGGCAGAAAGCCTTCGCGGTAATACTTCAGCGGGGCTGTATCTTCCGCGAGGCGTTCATACAGCGCCACACCGGCTTGCTGCGCCTGCAGGTCCTCCATGTGCTGTAACGGCATGTACAGGAAAGCCCTCTGGATAGGCTTGAGCGCCTGGTCCTGACCTGTATGGGCAGCCGCCAGGCACCAGGCGGTTGTCCAGGCGTCATAAGCGAAGGCGCGTGGTGTGCCGCGGAACAAGTTGCGCGGTAGCTGGTCAAGAGCGAGGGTTAGCGCCAGCCGCCCCTCGGGGTCATCCAGCCAGCGGTAGTAGCGGCCGCTGGCGCATTGCTCGACGAGTTCGCCAAAGCGTTCCGCGAGCTGGACATCACGCCCTTCATCGGCCGAGAACCACCAGCCCATGCGTTGCGGGATGGCGGACGGATCGTCCAGGGTTTCGCCGAACCAGGCATCGATCAGCCCAGCCCAGGGCCGGTCCTGGTTCAAAAGGCCTCCCGCGCTTCAAATCCGAACGGCAGCAGCGCAAGGCGGGTCATTTTCAGGTGCTGTGCTGCAATCGGCAGGCCAATGATGGTGATGGCGAAAAGCAGCGCCATGACCAGGTGGAAGATCGCCAGCTCCAGGCCGGGCAGGATGATCCAGATGATGTTCATGATCACGGCAATGGCGCCGCCGGGCGGTTCTTTCTCACGGATTTCCTGCCCGAAAGGCATCAACGCCAGACCGGCCAGCTTGAAACACTGGATGCCGAACGGGATGCCGATAATGGTAATACACAACAGGATTCCGCCGAACAGGTAAGCCAGCACGACGATAAAACCACCGAAGATCAGCCAGATCAGATTGAGCAACAGGTTCATGACCCCATTCTAGCCGGGCTGGGAGATCTTTCCCAATAACATGGGTTCGCGCGCGCCGGTAATGCTGCCGGTATCCAGCAGCCGCCCGGCCAGCCGTTCCCGTGCCAGCCATGCAAACAGGATTGCTTCAATCCAGTCCGGGTCAAGCCCGCGGGTAGCCGTGGAGCGGAGTGGAACACTTGGCAGGTTCGCCTGTAGCCGCTGCATCAGGTGTGAGTTGTGTGTGCCCCCCCCGCAGACCAGGACTTCTTCTGGCGAGAACCGCTGTATCTGGTCCGTTACACTGACCGCCGTTAGCTCAGCCAGCGTCGCTTGCACGTCAGCGGCATCCAGGTTTTCTCCGTGCAGCTGTTGTTCAAGCCAGGCGGTATTAAAGTACTCAATCCCGGTGCTTTTCGGGGCGTTCTTGCTGAAATATGGGTCTGACAGCATGTTTTTCAGCAGCCGGGTCGAGACCTGTCCGCTGGCCGCCCAGCAGCCATCGCGATCAAAGGCCTGGTTGAGATTTGCGCCGATCCAGGCATCCATCAGGCAGTTAGCCGGCCCGGTATCAAAACCTGAAACGGACCCGGAAATACCGAGAACCGAGAGGTTGGCGATGCCACCCAGGTTGAGGACGGCTCCCCGGCCGCTGCCGGAATGGATCGCGGGAGAGAAAAGTGCCCGGTGCAACAGGGGGGCAAGCGGCGCGCCCTGGCCTCCGGCCTGCATGTCCGCCTGCCGAAAGTCACCCACGGTTACGATGCCGGTTTGTTTGGCTATGCTTTCCGGATTGCCCAACTGGATGGTTTCAGGGTTTTCACTTTCAGGGTCGTGCCACACGGTCTGGCCATGCGAGCCGATCGCTGTGACTTCCTCCGGGTTCACACCGGCTTTTTCGAGCAGGAAAATAGCCGCCCGGGAAAAATGATTCGCGAGAGGCTGGTCCAGGGCGATCCGTTCTTCCGGGGTGGGGCGCCGACGGGCAGCGACAAGCTCCTGAAGCCCGGTTGCGATGTCTGGAGGATAAGGAACACAGTCAGCCTCCAGCACTTCAGGCCAGTCATCCGTGAACCTGACCAACGCGACGTCTGCACCATCACGGCTGGTGCCGGAGATCATGCCGATGAACAGCTCCCGGCTCAATCCTGACTCACTCCCGGCTCGCGTACAATGACGCGGACTCCAGCCGGCTCAGCTGCGTCAGCATCGGTGCGGCTTTCGACTGAAACGCTGTGAGGCGGTTTCCTTTCAGCGGTTCTACCTTGGGCAGGGGAACGGTCCTCGGGTTTCGGTGAACGCCATTCACCAGGAATTCATAATGCAGGTGCGGCCCGGTAGCCAGTCCGGTGGAGCCTACGTAACCGATAGTCTGGCCCTGCTTGACTCTCTGACCTTTCTTGACGGCACGGTTGGTGAAATGCAGATACTTGGTCTCGATGCTGTTCGCGTGTTTGATAAAGACATGGTGTCCGTTGGCCCTGGAATACGCTGAACGGATCACCTTACCTTCACCCGCCGCGTAAACCGGTGTGCCGCGGGGCGCATAGTAATCAATACCGTTGTGCGGGCGAACCCGCTTCAATACCGGATGCATGCGCCGGGGATTGAAGCCGGAACTGATATAGGAAAAATTGAGTGGCGCGCGCAGGAACGCTTTGCGCATGTTCCTTCCATCTGGCGCGAAATAACCCGCCACGTCACCATCTTCGAAATAGACGGCCTGGAAGCGCTCGCCCTGGTTGATGAAAGTGGCTGCAAGAATTTCGCCATGCCGCAGGAATTCACCATCCCGATAGAGCTTTTCGTACACCAGCATGAAACGGTCACCCTTGCGGATATCCAGGATGAAATCGATGTCCCAGCCGAAAATGTTGGCGAGCTTCATGACCATCGCGTCACTGAGGCCCGCTTGCTTGCCGGCGAGGAACAGCGAAGACTGGATAACGCCCTCTGCCTCGGCGACTTCCGAAAAAATTTCGCGCTGTTGAACTTCGGCGCTCAAAGTGCCGCCTTGCTGCCTCACAATCAGGTAGCGCGCCTCGTCCAGTGCGTATCGCATCTGCAGCAGTTCACCATGGTCATCCATCCTGAATTCAAACAGGTCACCCGGGCGAATTTTCTTCAGACCCTTGGTCTCCGCATTCAGCGCCATGATCTGGTGCAACAGGGAAACGGGAATTTTCTGCTGACGGAAAATGGAGTCCAGGGTCTGGCCACGCCGCACTTTAACGGCAATCCAGCTGTCGATAACCGGAACGGTCAGTGCACCGGCGGTTTCGTCGTCCTCGCCGGGGGGCGTATCCGCGGGAAGCTCCTTTGGAGGGAGGTCCAGCTCGATGATCTCAGGCTTGAGCACCTTTTCAGATTGCTGTTCGGATTCGAGCATCCCCAGGACCAGCCCGGCAATGATCAGCGTGATTCCGAAAATGACCAGCTTTCTGCGGGTCAGCCAATGACTTTCATCGTGCAGACTCTGCTGTATTTTTGTTATGAAGCCCGGCATATCCATGACGACTTAAGACCACGCATTCCTCTGCTGGTTCAGGCGTGCTTACCATACTAACCGGCCGCAACTGGGTCAATCTTTGTTGTAAAATGCTCCATTCCCTTTTTGGAAGCGGGCATGACAGATTCAGACCATGGATTGGACCTCATCGCGAGAGGTACCGACGAGATCACCAAACCCGAAGAACTCGAGCAAAGGCTCAAGCTGGGCAGACCGTTGCGCGTGAAAGTGGGTTTTGACCCGACTGCACCCGATTTGCACATCGGCCATACCGTGATCATCAACAAGATGCGCCAGTTCCAGGACCTTGGACATGAGGTGATCTTCCTGATCGGTGACTTCACCGGGCTGATCGGCGATCCGACCGGCAAGAATGTCACACGCAAACCGCTGAGCCCGGAACAGGTCAAGGAGAATGCCGAAACCTATGCCAGCCAGGTATTCAGGATTCTTGATCCGGAAAAAACCGAAATCCGGTTCAATTCCGAATGGCTGAACCAACTGGGTTCAGACGGCATGGTCAGGCTGGCCGCCACTTACACCGTGGCCCGCATGCTGGAGCGGGAAGACTTCAAAAACCGGTTCAAGAACAACCAGCCGATCGCCATTCACGAGTTTCTCTATCCTTTGGCGCAGGGCTATGACTCGGTCATGCTGGAATGCGACATCGAGATGGGCGGCACGGACCAGAAATTCAACCTGCATGTGGGACGGCAACTGCAGCAGCACTATGGGCAGGAACCGCAGGTCATCATCACGCTGCCGCTGCTTGAAGGCCTGGATGGCGTTCAGAAAATGTCGAAATCGCTGGATAATTACGTTGGCATCACGGAATCACCGGACGAAATGTTCGGCAAGTTGATGTCGATCTCCGATGAACTGATGTGGCGCTACTTCGACTTGTTGAGCTTCCGCAGCAACCAGGAGCTATCGGATCTGAGGGCGGATATGACGGGCGGACGCAATCCGCGTGACATCAAGTTCCTGCTCTGCGAAGAGATCATCGAGCGATTTCATTCCAGGGAAGCCGCTGTAGCGGCGAGGGAGGCTTTCATTGCACGCTTTCAGCAGGGTCAGATGCCCGATGATATCGCTGAAAAAACGCTACAGACTGCGGGGGAAGGCATCGGCATTGCGGCAGCCCTGAGCCAGTGCGGATTGACCAGCAGTAATTCAGAGGCGTTCCGCATGAT
Organism: Lysobacterales bacterium; assembly: GCA_029859645.1. Taxonomy (GTDB): domain Bacteria; phylum Pseudomonadota; class Gammaproteobacteria; order Xanthomonadales; family SZUA-36; genus JAHEFT01. The sequence continues at coordinate 23,053 of JAOUCS010000003.1, forward strand.
TCAGCAGGGCGGCGTGAAGATCGACGGCGAGAAAATCAGCGACAGGACTTTGCGGCTGCAGCCTGGTTTCTCCGGTATTTTGCAGGTGGGTAAACGCAAGTTCTGCAAGGCCACGGTGGCATGAACAGCCTCTCTGAGATTGACTGGAGTGGCTGGAAAGCACAAGATCCGGCGACCCTGGTCTTCGTTTTTCGCGACGACGAAATCCTGTTGATCAACAAGAAAACCGGCCTGGGAAAAGGGAAAGTCAATGGTCCTGGCGGAAAAGTGGATCCGGGTGAAACCCCCGAAGTCGCGGCGATTCGGGAATGCCGGGAGGAACTTGATATTACCGTTAGCAACCTGGAGTATTGCGGCGAGCACCGCTTCCAGTTTGTCGATGGTTATTCCATCCATGTCTGGGTGTACCGGACGCGCGACTTTGTAGGTGTTCCCACCGAAACCCGGGAGGCCGAACCCCTGTGGACCCGGCTCGACCGGATACCGTTTGAACAGATGTGGGAAGACGATAAACACTGGTTGCCCATGCTGGTCAGGGGTGAACGGTTTCAGACGCGGTGGATTTTCGATGGTGATCGCATGGTCGACTACGCCATCGAGACCGATGGAAAAATCGAAGCCTGGGGCGATTTACCGTCTCCCGGGATGGTGGAGTGAAAGAATGAGATTGATTGCAACCACGGCATTCGTTGCCGCATGCGCCTGCGCGGCGTTCTCTGTACTGGCCGAAGACCGGAAACCGGATTTCGATGCATCGGCGAACATGCTGGCGCAAAAATACCTGCTGGTGGATACACACGTCGATGTGCCCTATCGGCTGGAGGAAGAGTGGTCTGATGTCACCGTCAGGACAGCCGGCGGGGATTTCGACTACGAACGCGCCCGCGAAGGTGGGCTGAATATTCCCTTCATGTCGATTTATACGCCGGCTGAGTCAGAAGCAGAGGGCACAGCTTTTGAACTCGCGAACCGCCTGATCGACCGGGTCGAGGCGATCGCGGGCCGGGCGCCGAAAAAGTTCGCCATCGTAAAAACACCGAAGCAGGCGCTGAAGGCCCGGCAGTTAGACCTGGTGGGTCTGGCCATGGGCATGGAAAACGGGTCGCCGCTGGAAGGCAAGCTCCAGAATGTCGAGTTCTTCAAAAACCGGGGTATCAGCTATATCACGCTGGCCCATTCACTCAGCAACCACATTTCCGATTCGTCCTATGATGAAGAGCGCCAGTGGAATGGCTTGAGTCCGTTTGGCAAGGAACTGGTGGTGGAAATGAACCGGCAGGGCGTCATGATCGACATATCCCATGTTTCGGACGAAGCGTTCTGGCAGGTGCTGGAGTTGTCCGAAGTGCCGGTGATCGCCTCCCATTCATCAGCCCGCGCTTTCACGCCTGGCTGGGAGCGAAATATGAGCGATGACATGATCAAGGAGTTGGCCGCGAAGGGTGGCGTGATCCAGGTTAATTTCGGCTCCAGTTTCCTGACCCAGGAGGCGCGCGAGTGGTACGACACGATGAGCGAAGCGCGCGCAGAATACCTGGAGAAAAATGGTTTTGACGAGCATGGCTCAGAAGCTGAAGCGTTCGCCGAGACGTGGCGAGAGGACCATCCTTTTCCCTACGCGAAGCTGAGCGACGTGGTAGCCAATTTCCAGCATGTCATCGATCTGGTCGGCGTGCAGCACGTGGGTATCGGTTCTGATTTTGACGGGGTTGGTGACAGCCTGCCCGAAGGCATGAAGGACGTTGCTGATTACCCGAACCTGATCGCCGAGTTTCTCAGACTGGAGTACTCCTTCGAGGATATAGCGGCCATCATGGGGGGTAACCTGATGCGTGTCTGGCAGGCGGCCGAGGCCCATGCGCAGGAGGCGGCTGCAGCCACGACTGCGAGCGCTCCCTGAACCCTGGTTTGCGGGTATCGAACTGAAGGCATGGACTGGATCAACTACCTGGTAGTCGGAGCGTCGGCTCTGCTGGCGGCCGGTTTGACCATGTACTCGGGTTTTGGCCTGGGCACCCTGATGTTGCCCGTTTTTGCGCTGTTTTTTCCGGTGGAAATGGCGGTGGTGGCGACGGCACTGGTTCACGGCGCGAACAACGTCTTCAAAGTGTCCCTGCTCGGCAGGCACGCGGACCGGGAGGTAGTGCTGAAGTTCGGGCTGACTGCGATCATTGCGGCTGTTTTTGGAGCCCTGGCGCTGGCCTGGATGTCCCACCTCACTGCCAGCATGAGCGTGGAGGTCAACGAACAGGTCGTCTCGGAAGTCACGCCGGTAAAGCTGGTCATCGGAATCCTGATGATCGGCTTCGCGCTGTTTGAACTGCTGCCCAGGTTCAGGAAAATGCAGTTCGACCGGCGATACCTGCCGCTTGGCGGACTGCTGTCTGGATTTTTCGGCGGGCTGTCGGGTCACCAGGGCGCACTGCGTTCTGCTTTTCTCGCGAAGTCCGGCCTGACGACGGAACGCTTCGTCGGCAGCAATGCCGTGATCGGCTTCCTGGTGGACCTGACCCGAATCTCGGTCTACCTTGCGCTGTTTACTGCTACCGGTGGGGACCTGGCGGAATTTGGCGGCTGGCCGCTGGTTATCACCGGTTCGCTGGCCGCGTTTGCGGGCGTGCTGATCGGCAAGCGATACCTGCACAAGGTGACGATGAAAAGTGTTCAGATGATGGTGGGCGGCCTGTTGTTCGGGGTCGGACTGGCCCTGGTATTCGGTTTTATCTGACCCGGTGTTTCTGGTCCAGCACGGTTGATATCAACTGGTCTTTTTCCAGCCAGAGCTGGCTCATCCATGTTTCCAGTTCGCCGCGAAACTCGTGATCGGTCCTGAAATTTCTGCCCAGTAAATGCTTCGGAATGTCGCGCTTTTCTGCGCGTACGATGATTTCGCTGATATCACCCCTCAGTAACTCCCAGAAAGTGGGGCCGCGACCCGTTTGCCGGGATTGCGGATAAACGATGGTTACGTCAATCAGGGCATCCAGCTCTTCTGCCAGTGCGTAAAAAACCTGCCCGATGCCACCGATCCGGGGTTGTAAAAGGTTCCTGTAAGGACTTTTTCTCTGGGCGCTTTTTGTCGTTGAAAAACGGGTGCCCTCGGGAAAATTGGTCATCGCCACCGGAATGGTTCTGAATTTTTCGCAGGCCTTGCGGGCATTCTCCAGGTCGCGACCTTTCAGGCCCGGCTGTTTGGCTATTTTCTCCCTCGAATGTCGTTTCATGAAGGGCATGTCCAGTGCCCACCAGGCTATTCCGAGAAAAGGCACCCAAAACAGCTGGCTCTTGATGAAAAACCGGAAAAAAGGCAGCTTGCGGTTAAAACTGCGTTGCAGGACCAGGATATCCACCCATGACTGATGGTTGGAACTCACCAGGTAACAGCCGTTGTAGTCCAGGCCTTCAGGAATCTGTATGTCCCAGTGTGTATTGCGGTACAGGGAAAATATGGTGTTGTTGACCGAAATCCAGAACTCCGCCAATCCGGCCAGCACCTTCCTCATCCAGTTACGGAACGACTCCGTGGGCGCAAGGAATTTGCCGACGGCAAGGATGCACAAAACAATGGTCAGCACGATCGTGCTGAAACTGATCGCCAGCAGCGTAAGGGTTGCCTTCGTGGTTTTCAGGGCTGTGGAGAAAATAGATATGGGAGCTTCCCTTGTTGCATGACCGGCCAGCCGCAAACAGGCTGAAGGCCAATTATCTCACCGGCGGACTTCCGGGTCGAGTGACCCGGCGGGTTACAATGATATAATATGAGTAATTTCTAACATAACGTCATGCGAGGCCTCGTCATGTTGCGCATATTGCTGGTTCCCTTTCTAATCCCGGTTATCTTGCTGGTGGCATGTGCTCAGGAGAGTGACGCGCCGGCGGTGACTGCGAAACCGGCAGAAAAAACCGCGCATGCGGAATCCTGGCGTGATGACCAGTTGCTGGAGGGGCAGGAAACCTACCAGGCAGCCTGTGCCTCCTGTCATGATTCGGGGGAAGGCGGCGCCCCGGTCACCGGAGAAGCGGCAGACTGGTCGAAACGATCCGACCTCTGGGTCGCTGTTTTGTCAGATCACGCAGCTAAGGGTTACCTGGACATGCCGGGTAAAGGCGGGCGCGCCGATCTGTCCAAAGAATCTGTCGACGCCGCCCTTGAATATATGTTGCAGAAGACCTTCCCCGAGCTACCCAGGGATTAGCTACTCAACTTGCGCTCATCCAGCCCGATGCTGCGGGCAATAATTTCCTTCATGATCTCGGAACTGCCGGCATAGATCCTCGACACCCTGGCGTCGGTGAACATGTGAGAAATCCGGTACTCGCTCATGTAGCCGGCGCCACCATGTAATTGCACGCAATCGTCCATCACCCTGGATTCCAATTCGGTTGCGTGGTATTTGGCTTCGGCTGCCAGATCTGAACCCAGTTCACCATCAAGGTGCATCATCACGCACTGGTCGACGAAGGTCTGGCACACGTCCAGCGCGGTGCGCATCTCGGCCATTTTGAATCGGCTGTTCTGGAACGCGCCGATCGGCTTGCCGAAGGCTTTTCTTTCCAGGATGTAGTCCATCGTGATGTCAAAGGCCACCTGCGCGTGGGCGACTGCCTGGCAGGCGCTGATCAACCGTTCCTCGGCCAGGAAATGCATCAGGCTGTAGAAACCCCGCTGTGGGTCGCCCAGCACATTTTCGGTGGGGACCTTGACGTTTTCGAAGAACAATTCGGCCGTGTCCTGGGCTTTGAGGCCCATCTTGGCCAGGTTACGACCGCGGCTGAAGCCTTCCATCGCTTCTTCCACCACGAACAGGCCGATGCCGTGGGGTTTGTCGGGCACGGTGCGCGCGGCCACCACGAAAGCCCCGCCGTTGACCCCGTTTGAAATGTAAGTCTTTGAACCGTTAATGACCCAGTCGTCGCCCTTACGCACAGCACGTGATTTTATGCCTGCCAGGTCACTGCCGGCGCCCGGTTCGGTCATTGCGATGCCGAGAATGGTTTCTCCGCTGATGCATTGCGGCAACAGGCGCTCTTTCAATGCCTCGCTGCCAAGGTGGCCGATATACGGACCTACCAGCCGGCTGTGAAGGGTCAGGAACAGACCCAGGTCGCCGTGACGGAGGGTTTCCTCGATGAGGATTTGCTCAAACCGGAAATCCTCAATGCCCATTCCACCGTATTGTTCACCGGCCCACATGCAGAGCAGTCCCTGTTCGCCAGCTTTCAGGAATGCATCCTTGTCGCAGATGCCCTGTTCACGCCATCGTTCGACGTGAGGTGAGATTTCAGCCTGCATGAATTTGCGAACCGAATCCCGGAACATTTCGTGGTCTTCGTCGAATATCAGGCGTTTCATGGGTTCATCCTAGTCATAAAAGGGCAGGTTTCCTTCAGCCCGGTTGCGTAGCCATTCCGATGCCTGGAACCGGCCGCCATAGGCTTCCGCCATGCGGTCGCATTCGGCAACGAAGTTGCGGATACCCATGGTGTCAATATAGGACAGGGTGCCGCCGGTGTAAGGTGGAAAGCCCCAGCCGAAGATCGAGCCGATATCTCCGTCTTCAGCATGGGTCACGACGCCTTCTTCGACACAGCGGACCGTTTCCAGAGCCTGGATGTTCATCAGCCGCTTCTTCAGTTCATCGATATCCGGCTGCTCAGCGCTTACCGGAAAGTGCTCACCCAGCCCGGGCCACAAGTGCTTGGTGGCGCCCTCAGGATAGGCATAAAAGCCCTTGCCGAAGCGTTTTCCCTTGCGGTCCAGTTTCTCCACCATCGCCTGGATGGCTTCCTGGCTTGGGTCCGCCGGGTAAGTTTGTCCGAGCGCAGCGGCGGTTTCCTTGCCGATCTTGTGCGCCAGTTCCAGGGTTACTTCATCCGTGACGGCCAGCGGACCGACCGGCATGCCGGCCATTTTCGCTGCATTTTCGATCAGCGCCGGCTTCACGCCTTCGGCAAGCATCATGATGCCTTCAGCGGTGAACGTGCTGAACACGCGGCTGGTGTAAAAGCCACGGCTGTCGTTCACCACGATGGGCGTTTTGCGGATCTGCTGGATGTAGTCCAGGCTGCGTGCGATGGCCTCGTCGTTGGTCTTCTCGCCCAGGATGATCTCCACCAGCGGCATCTTGTCAACCGGCGAGAAGAAGTGCAGACCGATGAACTGTTCGGGCCGTTGGGAGGCTTTGGCCAGCCCGGTGATCGGCAGGGTGGAGGTGTTGCTGGCGAAAACACAGCTTTCCGGAACCACCGCCTCGGTCAGGGCCGTTACTTTGGCCTTGAGGTCCTGGTTCTCGAACACGGCCTCTATCACCAGGTCGCAACCCTGCAGGTCGTGGTAGCTGGTGGTCGGGGTGATCAGGTTAAGCAGCACGGCGGCTTTTTCAGGTGTCGAACGGCCTCGATCGATGGCCTTTTTCAACAACCCCTCGGAATAGGCCTTGCCCTTGTCGGCGTTTTCCTGGGAGGTATCGAGCAACACGACCTCGATTCCCGCCTTGGCCGAGACGAAGGCTATACCCGCTCCCATCATGCCTGCACCGAGGATTCCCAGCTTCTTCACTTTTGATTTCTCGATGCCTTCCGGCCTGCGCGCCAGTTTGTCGGCCTTGCCCTTGTTGACGAACAGGCTGCGCATCATGTTGCGCGCAACCGGTCCGGCCAGCAGTAAACCGAAGTACTGAGATTCGATTTTCAGGCCGTCGTCGAAAGAGGTCGCACAGCCTTCGAACATCGCGGACTGGGCCGAGATCGGGGCAGGGTAGTTATGCTTGGTATTCTTGGCGACAAGGGCGTTACCGACCATGAAGGTCTGCGCCGTACCCGGATGCATCAATCCACCGCCCGGAATCTTGAATCCTTTCTTGTCCCAGGGCTGTTCCGGGTCACCTTTTTCGAGCACCCATTGCCTGGCCTTTTCGACGACTTCCGCCACCGGTGCGAGTTCATGGACCAGGCCCATTTCCAGGGCTTGCTCGGGCCTCTGGTTGCGGCATTGCAGGATCATCGTTGCCGCGTTACGGAAGCCGATCAGCCGCGGCGTTCTCTGCGTGCCGCCGGCGCCGGGGAGCAGGCCGATATTGACTTCTGGGAAGCCCAGCACCGCACCGGTGTCATTGGCAAGCACCCGGTAATGGCCCGCCAGGCAGACTTCCAGGCCGCCGCCGAGGGCCAGGCCGTTGATGGCGATGGCCACCGGTTTGCCGCAGGTTTCAATCTGACGCAGGGTCTTGTTCAGGCCAAAGCTGAATTCGGCCGCCTCCTTGTGCGAAAGGCCGCGGTCATAGGCGGTCACCATGTCCTTGATATCGGCGCCTGCAATAAAGGCCTTTTTCCCGGAAGTGATGACGATGCCTTTGACTGCGTCATCAGCAGCGGCTTTACTGGTCGTTGTTTCCAGGTCCTCCATCAGTTCCGGCGTCAGCACGTTCATGGACTTGCCGGGCAGGTCGATGGTCAAAAGAGCGATGCCATCGTTGTCGACGGCATATTGAATAGTGTTGTTCATCTTTACTGTCCTTTTATACGCGTTCGATGATGGTGGCAGTGCCCATGCCGGCACCAATACACAGTGTGACGAGACCGGTTTCCAGGTCGCGCCGCTCCATTTCATCCACCAGCGTGCCCAGCACCATGGCGCCGGTAGCACCCAGTGGATGGCCCATGGCGATAGCGCCGCCATTCACGTTGATCTTGTCATGGGGTATGTCCAAAAGTTTCATGTACAGCAGCACGACCGAGGCGAAGGCCTCGTTCAGCTCCCACAGATCGATGTCAGATTTATCCATGCCGGCCAGTTTCAGCGCCTTCAGTGAAGCTGGTGCCGGGCCGGTCAGCATGATGGTGGGTTCGCTGCCGATCGATGCGAAGGAGCGGATCCGGGCTCGGGGTTTAAGGCCCATCTTCTCGCCGGCCTCGGCGCTGCCGATCAGCACGGCGGCTGCTCCGTCGACGATACCACTGGAGTTGCCCGCGGTGTGGACGTGATCGATGGCTTCGACCTCCGGGTATTTCTGAATCGCCACATCGTCGAAGCCAGCCTGGTCGCCCATCATCGCGAAGGCCGGCTTGAGACCTGCCAGGCTCTCCATGCTGGCGTCACCGCGCACGGTTTCGTCATGGTCGAGCACGACCTCACCCACGTGGTCCGTGATGGGCAGGATTGACTTGCTGAAATAGCCGTTTTCCCAGGCATGAGCCGCGCGTTGCTGACTGGCCACGGCGTAGGCGTCCGCGTCTTCGCGGGTAAATCCGTTCAGGGTTGCGATCAGGTCAGCGCCAATGCCCTGTGGCACGAAATAAGTGTTATAAGCTGTCTGCGGATCGATGGCCATGGCGCCACCGTCCGAACCCATGGGGACCCGGGACATGCATTCGACACCTCCACCGATGGCCGCCTGGGACTGGCCGGACATGACCTGGGAAGCGGCTGCATTCACGGCTTCCAGGGCCGATGCACAGAAGCGGTTGATCTGTTTGCCGGGTACGCTCTCGGCGTAGTCAGCGTTGATCACTGCAACGCGAGCGATATTCGCGCCCTGTTCGCCCACGGGGGCTACACAGCCCAGGATCACGTCATCAAGAATAGAAGTGTCCAGTTGATTTCGATCGCGCAAACCCTGCAGTACCTGTGTGGTCAGGTCCATGGGTGTGATCGGGTTCAGGCTTCCGCCCTGCTTGCCGCGGCCCCGGGGGGAGCGGACATGGTCGTAGATGAATGCTTCGGTCATTACCTTTCCTCTGTTGTCTCATGCGCGCAGCAGGCGCAGCATATTGCGTTTGAAATCCTTGTAGGCCGCGGCCAGGTCAAAGTCCGGGCTGACCAGCCACTGGCTGTTGATGCCGATCAGGCCGCCATAAAACTGCTCCGCGGCCCGCCGAGCATTGATGTTCTTGCCGATTTCCCCTTTTTCTTTACCCTCGCGGACCCAGGTTGCCACCGTTTCACGCTGGATTTGCATGAACTCGGCCACGTTGGGCTTGAACTCGGAAGAGGGGTCCAGCGCCGCGCCCCACAGAATGTTCTGGGCGCGGATGAATTCCGGGTGGTGCAGTGCATGGGCCAGGTGTGCGTCGATCGCGGTGCCGACAGCCGCGATACCGGTCTTACCGTCGAGTGCCCCTTTGAGCTCCCGGGTCCAGATCGTGGAAACGTGCTTCAGCACTGCCCGATACAGGCCGGCCTTGGTACCAAAATGATGCGCGGCCAGGCCCCGGCTGTAGCCCGCGTTCAGGCCCACCGCCGCCGCAGTCGTGCCCTGCAGGCCGGCGGTGTTCAGCAGCTTTATCGCTGCCTTGATCATCAGGGATTCCGCCAATGCCGTGCGCTCTGCCTGGGTGCGGGCAGGGACTGCTTTGTTGCTGTCGGATTCGGTCTGGGGCATGGAGTGAAAAATACTTGTTGGTAACAAGCAAGTTTATCAAGGCGCCCAGCAAAGTCAACAATGAACTAAGTGTCAACAGAGCCATGGGATCACAGATTCTGTGGGAGCGGCTTCATTCGCGACAGCAAATCGCCATTCAAGCGATCCGCTGGTGCCAGGGTGGCCATTTTTCTTTTCCAGCGATTATTGCTCTCTTACCAAAAAGGCGCCCAAATGGTGCCTTTCTGTCGCGGCTGAAGCCGCTCCTCCACCAGATCCTGCAACAGGGCTTCGAGCGTTTCTGCCAGAATCCCGGTGGCATAGGGATAACCGGCATGGTCGGTGCCGAAAGTGAGGCCGGAACTGTTTCGAAGTGATACTCGGGAATGCAAGCTCCCGATAACATGTGCCAAATTCCGCTGGCTCCACACAAAATACAGGCGGAAATCAGTATTTCTCACCGCGCGACGGAGCGGGGGTCTCTGCTCACTTATTGGTCAAGAATGATTCCGTTGACGGGAACCTGGAGTTTCGGAACTTCCGGATCGTTGGTTTGAAATACTATGGTGCCTTCGATTTCCCCGGGCTGAACGCGCTCGGGAGCCAGCCAGATCGTGTTCTCCCAACGATCGCCCTCGGGTCCCTGTTCGGACCAAATCTTCAAAACAGGGAGGGCTGCGAGTCGATACGGACCGTGTCGTCGACGAGGGTATAGTTCGTGTGATGGTGAAAGTGGGCAGAGGGGGCCGGCATGAACGAAAGTTAGGGCTCTCAGTTGGGCTGCTTAGGGCCTGATGGTTCATTGACGCAGTTGGTCAATCCGTGACGAGTCCAGAAACGGGTATTTCCAGTGACGGAAAGTTCTCGTCATCCGTTTCAATCAGGATCTTTCCGTCTAGCGGCCCTGCCTGAACCTGTTTCGGATTCAGACGGACATCGACTCTGATGACTTCCGCGGGGCCCTCGGGTGTTACCTTTATAGCCAAACTAGAAACGTCCGAGGTAACCGATGTGATGCTCATGGTTCCCGATTTTCTGTGCAAAGTCAGAGTTTGTGACAAGAGTTCTGCCAAACCTTCTCTCTTCAGAGCCGTCAAGCTCAGTTTGCCAAATTCGACAGAATCTGGTGCCGCGTGCACTTCGGGTTTGACCATGATTCTGACTTGTACCCCGAGTTTCGGACGCTTCGTACTGTTCGTATGCACCACAAGAAATTGTTCGTAACGCCCGACCGGGGTCGATTCTTTGACGGTGACACGAAGTTCGTAGCGCTGGCCTTCTTCGACGGGAACGACTTCAGCCACGAATGCATCTCCCTGAGGCTCCAGGTGGGAAATAAGCAGGGGAGACTCCTGGTTGTTGACAATTTCCAGGCCCCGAGTTGTTTGTTCACCTTCGAAAGAACTGAGCATCACCAAGGGGTAGGGCAGCACGTCGACCGGTCGGAAAACGGTACCCGAGAGTGACAAAAAGATTTTTGATCTCGCGGGGTCGTTCAATTTAAGCCTGACCGCACCCTCGACCTGCTGCGAGATGCTTGAGGTGTCCCAATTGACGACAAGCTTAGCTTCTTCCCCCGGTTCGAGTGCCTGCCTTACCTGAATCGTCATACCCGGCATGGATACCTGGGCGTCCTCAAAAACCAGGGTCTCGTCGCCCAGGTTCCTGACGAGAAAGCTTTCTGACACGGTCGTGCCCCGGGCCACCCTGCCGAACTCAGCGCTCTGCCGGTCGATCCACACTTTTGGGGCGCCATACGCGGCGGCCGTCAAAACCGTGAACAGCAGTCCCATAGCCGGGATAACGGCACGGGACGGGTACTTTAGGATCGATCGGATCAAACCATCAATTCTCATTCAATTGGATCAAACAAAAAGGGCCGCGGGTGACCGCGGCCCTCGTAAGCACTAACGAGCTCTGATTCCTATTCCGGATAGAAACGCAGCTGCGCCAGGCGCAGCCCGTTATTGTCGTAGTTCCAGAACCAATCCTGCGTGTCACCGGCAAACAACGAAATACGCGTCAGCGTCACGGCATCGGGATCGGCTTCCAGGTCTCCGTCGTCATCACAGATCAGGCTGCCATCTTCTAGCTCGGTCAATGGCACTTCGCACAAGTAAGCGAACAGCGAGGTCAGTTCCTGGGTGACATCGGTGAAGCTCGATTTGCCGTAGTCACGGGTCAGAACGGCTTGCTCCGTCGAGCAGACAAGGTCTTTGTCCACTGTTGCGCATGTGGTAGCCACGGCTTGACCACCCGGCTTGCCCAGAGCCCGCGCCCATACGCTATAGCTGGCTTGCGGATCATCAGCATCGCATCCTATGAATTCTTCTGCGCCATCGCTCACGACATTGTTATTACAGGGCAGTTCGAAGACCGCGCCCCGCTTCTTCGTGACCAGGCACACGTATTCGTCATTTTCATTGAATTCGCAACGGTCCCAATCGTCATCGAACTGTTCGCTACAGCCGTAGGCCTCATCGAACCCGTTCCCGTCGCAGACACGGAAGGTGTCGCCGGGAGCCAGCCAGATTTTCGAATCAACGATCGCAGTGCCGGGTTCAACCGTGCCATCGGCATTGGTCTTCACGGATTTGTTACCGGTCTTGGTGCTTTTGAGAGGAACAAAGATGGTGTGCCGGTTGGAACCCGTCATGTCGGCTTTCTTGGGATTCTCCACACCGATGATGTTCAGGTTGTAATGCGGACCCGAAGGAGCTCCGTTACCTTTACCTGCCAAGACGCTAAAACTGTACAAACAGGTCAGCAATAAAATCGATAAAACAAAAAAGGACTTCTTCATAATAATACTCCTAAACAATTTTTCCCTGCGCCAACAGAACCGGCAGAAACAGACCCCTGTGGAGGTGTGGCCCCTTTTTTGTAATTCAGAAATGTTACAGCAAGGAGCCCATCCCTGGCCGCTGTATAATCAAATCTAGACCAAAGATGGCCGAAACTCAATCTCTTTAGGGTTTATTCATTCAATCTTTAATCAATCATTAATTAGTGAAAAATATATCGTCAACGCTTAAAAATAAATGCTTTATCTGGAATCTTTTTGTATGGTTTCGCTGACCTGGTGATCTATCGGACGAAGTCCGTTTACGACAAGTCATTTACAAGTGATTTTATCGTGTCTCCTTCGGCTTCCGCCGTGCAGGGATAGCCCGCATGATTCGTGCCGAATTCCAGCCCGGCGCCTTCGCGCAGAGCGGCGATCATTGCCTCATCCAGCTCAAAACGCATGAAATGCACGGCCGAGGTTTTCTCATCGGTAGAGCGATCAAGGTCCTCGTTGGAGATGGCAAACACCTTTTCATGCCCCTCCACTCGCAACCAGACCAGGTGCTCGATGCCCACCAACTGGGCCAGGCGTTCCCGCCTAACTGCGACGTCCTTGAACTCCAGCATGGCAGTGCATTTGAGGTTGCTGCCATCGGGGATCAGCGGGTTGTATGCCTCGAGTTCTTCCTCGATGCCGTCCGCTTCGAAGATTTTTTCGATGCGCAGCATTTCCTGCACCTGGTACTGGATGGTCAGGCGGTCTTCAAAATACAGTGACAGGTTCTCGCCGATGGTGACGCGGCGGTCCTTCTTGTGCTCCAGCACTCTGGCCCTGAATTCAGCGCGGTGCTCGGCGTACTTTTCAAGGGAGTAGAGGTCCTCCCGGCTTAAAGGGTTCATGGGTCAGATTCCGTATGCTTTCCGCAATAAAGTCAGCGGATTGGTTTCAGCGTGTTTCAATTCAAGTGAATTGGCGATCTGGTCGGCTGCCATCGGGCAGTCGGATACCAGGTAATCCGGCTCCGCCTTCTTCGCGCGGTTGACGACCGGCCGCGCAATCTTCTGCGATTTCTCGTAAGTGTCTGCGCGCACGCCGTAGGTACCGTCATGACCTGAGCAGCGCTCAATCATTTCGACCTGGGTATCGGGCACCAGCGCGAGTACATCGCGGGTCTTGGGGCCAATGTTCTGTACCCTCTGGTGGCAGGGTACCTGCCAGACCACTTTACCCAGCGGCTGCTTGAACTCGGTATTCAGCAAGCCGGCTTTGTGGCGGTGCACCAGGTATTCGAACGGGTCATACATGTGCTGCTTTACTTTCTGAACGTCCGGGTCGTCCGGGTACATCAGGGGCAGTTCCTGTTTGAACATCAGCACGCAGGAGGGGATGCCGGCAACGATATCCCAGCCTTCGTCGATCAGGCGGACGAGTTCAGGGATGTTTTTGCGCCGGTACTTGTCGACCGTCTCCAGGTCACCCTGTTCCAGCTTCGGCATGCCGCAGCACTCCTCCTTGTCGGTCAGCCGCACCGGGATGCCATTGTGCTCGAATACCCGGATCAGGTCCTGCCCGATATCCGGTGTGTTCACGTTGCAGTAACAGGTGGCGAACAGGGCTACTTTGCCGGTGGTAGGCCCGGCTTGTTTAACCGTGGCCTGGGCCGGTTGATGATCTTTTTCACGCCGCCGCAGGGTTTTTGAATGAAACTCCGGCAAGTGGGCGTCAGGGTGCAGATCCATGACCTTTGCCATCACCTTACGCACGCCCTTGTTGCGGTTGGAGGCGTTAATCATGCTGCCGACGACCGGCAGGCTGCCCACCTTGCCCTGGATCTTGGTGTTGCTGATCAGTTTATGGCTCAGTTTTCGTTCGCCCTTCTTGAACTGGACAGCCTTTGCCCGCAGCATCACATGCGGAAAATCGAGGTTCCATTCATGCGGTGGCACGTAGGGACACTTGGTCTGGTAACACAGGTCGCACATGAAACACTGGTCCACCACTTTCCAGTAATCTTCCTTGGCAACGCCGTCAACTTCGAAAGTTTCGGATTCATCCACCAGGTCAAAGAGCGTAGGGTAAGCGTCACAAAGCGAGACGCAGCGCCGGCAGCCGTGACAGATGTCGAAAATGCGCTCCAGCTCCTCGAAGAGCTTCTCTTCGTTGTAAAAATCGGGGTTGGTCCAATCAAGTGCATGTCGTGTTGGGGCCTCGAGACTGCCTTCTCGCATGGTCGTGCCTCCTGTGCTGACAGAGCCACCGGCGCAGAATTGCGCCGGGGTCCGCAGACTAGATCAATCGTTCACGCCGAAAGGACACGGCGCGGGGGAACGGATATCAGTCCAGTTCGTCCAGTGCTTTCTGAAAACGGTTGGCGTGAGAACGCTCAGCCTTGGCCAGGGTCTCGAACCAATCTGCAATTTCATCAAAACCTTCGTCGCGGGCGGTTGCTGCCATACCGGGATACATGTCGGTGTATTCGTGGGTCTCGCCGGCGATGGCGGCTTTCAGGTTATCTGAAGTCGGGCCGATCGGCAGGCCGGTGGCGGGGTCGCCCGCTTCTTCCAGGTATTCCAGGTGACCGTGCGCATGGCCGGTCTCGCCTTCGGCGGTGGAACGGAAAACGGTGGAGACGTCGTTGTAACCTTCAACGTCAGCGCGCTGTGCGAAATACAGGTAACGGCGGTTGGCCTGTGATTCACCGGCGAATGCGTCTTTCAGGTTCTGTTCGGTTTGGGTGCCTTTCAGTGACATGGGATTCCTATCTCCTTTCAATGGGTATAGAGGTACTTGCCTAATAAGACTAGACCTCTAACCTTTATAGGTGAAATTGTATTTTCTGATAAGCCTGATAGGCAGGTTCAATGATCAGGATCAGCTGCGCTGGCCGACTCCCCGCATCAATTACCGCTCATAAATAATAAAGGGTGAAAGGGTTGCCACCCGATCGTAAAGGCGCCGGCCGGCTTCATTGAAATGCTGGGTCATCCAGTACACTTCCGGGCAGCCTGCTTCATCCGCTTTTTGGTAGACGGCTTCGATCAGCGCTCGACCGACGCTTTTGCCCCGCTCGGATTTATCGACGTACAAGTCCTGCAGGTAACAGACGTTTTCAACCTGCCAGCCGCTGCGGTGAAAAAGATAATGCGCCAGGCCGATGGGTTGTGATCCGCGCAGGGCGAGCAAGCCGAGGAATTCATTGGGCTGACTCGACAACATCCGGGCAAAGCTGCTTTGGTAAATCACTTCAGGCAACTCCGTCTCGTAATATTCAAGATACAGTTTCCAGAGGCGACGCCATTCGGCCTCATCACTGGCTTGCAAAGGGCGGATGGTCAATTCGGTTTCGGTCATTGTGAAGTTTCCCATGAAAAGGCAGCGTACTGTGGGTAGTTCAGTTGAATGTTTTGCTCTCCGGCCGCAGTTCGATTTCTGGCTTCTCGGCGCAGTTCATCGACATCCATTGGAACCTGCAAGCGGAAGACACGCACTTCATTCCAGTAGTCGTCGAACCCATCGGGCGGATTACCCTCTTTGTAAGCCCGCAGCATCGGTCCTATCACCCGATAGGCTGCATACAGCCGCAGAGCCTGGGTTTGCTCGAAAGCATCGATTTCATTCAGGAGTTTCCGCAATTCCTGTCCTTCAGCAGCTTTATTTTCCAGAGCCCCGGGGCCTGCTGATGCCATCAGCCGGAAATACGCTACTGAGTCCTCCATGCTGATCGTGTCCGCGCTGCCCCACTGGTGTCGGTTATCCGCATTGACCAGATTTCCGCTAACAGGATCGACGATCAGCACCGTGGGAGTCGCATAGTAGACAGGCGGCCCCAGGGCCTTGATGACTTCACTCCCTTGGTCCAGATAGCCAACGTCAACAAAAAGCGTTTCATAGTGGCTTTCGATGATCGGGCGCAACGGCTGCTGGTAAATGCGTGACGCAAGGGCGCGGCTGTCGTGACACCAGTTGGCGCCCATGATGACCAGCACCAGCCGATCGTTCGCCCTGGCCGACTGACGTGTTTGCTCCAGTTCAGCCACGGGGTCGTCGGAAGGAAAAAAGAGTTCACCCGATGAATCGCCGGTGCTCGAAGCACTGGCTGCTCCCATAGCTACCAGGAAACTGACAGACAGGGTTGCCAGGGTGCGATAAATACAACCTTTGAGTTTCAAACGAATTCCGGGCAATCGAAGAAAACCCATTATCGCTTTCATCATCCACATCGCAAGCGATATCATCATTGATTGACTGGATATCAACAGGGGGTCTTCCCTTGGGACCGCTTGAAGGACTGAAAATCGTCGAAGTTGCCGGACTGGGTCCCGGCCCGTTCTGCGGCATGATGCTCGCGGACCTGGGTGCCGACGTCGTTTGCGTCGATAGGGAGGCTGTACCGAGGCTGGAGCCGGCCAGCGACTGCACGCGGCGCGGCAAGCGATCGATCCTGCTGGACTTGAAATCAGCCGATGGGCGGGAAGCTGTTCTCAAGCTGGTGGAAAAAGCCGATGCTCTGTTCGAGGGGTTTCGGCCCGGTGTCATGGAGAAACTGGGTTTGGGCCCCGAGGAATGCATGCTGCGCAATCCCCGCCTGGTTTACGGACGCATGACAGGCTGGGGCCAGATTGGCCCTCTGTCCAAGGCTGCCGGGCATGACATCAACTATATCTCACTGTCCGGGGCATTGGCGGCGATCGGCCGGAAGGGTGAAAAACCCACCGTGCCCCTGAACCTGGTCGGCGATTATGGGGGAGGCGCAATGATTCTGGCGCTTGGCCTGGTCAGCGCATTGCTGGAGTCGCAGAAATCGGGCCAGGGACAGGTTGTGGATGCGGCAATGACTGATGGATCGGCCTTGATGATGTCGGTTTTCTATTCCCTGCAGGCGCAGGGACAGTGGCAAACCGAACGCGGCAGCAACTTGCTGGATGGCGGCGCTCATTTTTACGATGTTTATGAAACCAAAGATGGAAAGTACGTTTCGGTCGGGTCCCTTGAGCCGCATCTGTACGCCGAGTTGCTGGAAAAGCTGGGTGTTGATCAGGACGCGTTCGGGCCGCAATACAATCACGAATCCTGGCCTGAATTGAGGGGACAGTTTTCGACGCTGTTCAAGACCCGCAGCAGGCAGGAGTGGTGTGAGTTGCTGGAAGGCAGTGATGCCTGCTTTGCGCCGGTGCTGGATTTCAATGAAGCCGTGCATCATCCCCACAACCGAGCGCGGAAAACACATATCGAAGTTGGTGGCATGATACAACCTGCGCCTGCGCCCCGGTTCAGCCGTACATCCCCGGAAGTGTCCTTTGCCCCGCACGAACCGGGATCGGATTTTGACGCGGTCATGAAAGACTGGGGTGTCGGGGAGAAAAATGAGTAACCAGGAACTGATACGGCGCCGCGACAGGGTGATGGGGCCGGCCTACAGGTTATTCTACGACGAACCGGTTCACCTGGTGCGTGGTAAAGGAGTCTGGTTGGTTGATGACGAGGGCAGAAAGTACCTGGATTGCTACAACAACGTGGCATCGGTCGGCCATTGTCATCCACGTGTCGTTGAAGCCCTGAAGCGGCAAGCCTCAACGCTCAACACGCATACGCGGTACCTGCATGAAAACGTGGTTGAATATGCGGAGCGGCTGACCGGCACGCTGCCGGGTGATTTGAGTGTTTGCATGCCTGTATGCACCGGCACAGAAGCGAATGAACTGGCTTTCCGCATTGCCCGGGCTGTGACAGGAAACCGGGGTACGATCGTGACCGGGTCCGCTTACCACGGAAACTCTTACGTCATTAACGAACTGTCCACCATGGAGTACCCGGCATCCGAGCGACCGCGATACCTTGAGGTCGTCGAGGCGCCCTGCATTTATCGCGGCAGGTACCGAGCTGGCGAGACTCAGATCGGTGCAGCTTATGCTGCCCTGGTGGGAGAGGGAATCGACCGCCTCGCCGGCCGCCAGTACCAGCCAGCCCTGTTTATCTGCGACAACATTTTCAGCTCCAACGGCGTCCTGACACCGCCTCCGGAGTACTTGCAGGAAAGTTACCGGCGAGTCCGGGCGGCCGGTGGGCTGGCGGTTGCTGATGAAGTCCAGTCCGGACTATGCCGCCTCGGAGATCACATGTGGGGTTTCATGGATTCAGCGGTCGTGCCTGATATTGTGACGATGGGAAAACCGATGGGCGACGGACATCCACTGGCGGCCGTGGTCACGACACCGGGAATTGCTGAAAAATTCGCCCGGAAATACGACTACTTCAATACCTTTGGAGGCAATCCGGTTTCCGCCGCCGTCGGGCTGGCGGTGCTGGACGTCATCGAGGAGGAACAAATCCTGCAGAATGTGAAGTCGGTCGGCGACTACCTGGGCAGCGGCTTGCGAACGCTGGCGCAGCAGCATGAGGTGATCGGCGATGTCAGGGGGAAAGGCCTGTTTTGGGGTGTGGAACTGGTCAGGAACCCGGATACCCGCGAACCCGCGGACACCGAGGCCCGGAAGGCCGCCGAGCACCTGCGCCACAATGGTATTCTGCTTGGTGTGTCCGGCCCCGGCAAAAACGTTATCAAGATCCGCCCACCGCTGGTGTTTTCCAGGGAGAACGCGGATCAACTGCTGGAAGGTTTAAAGCTGGCGCTTACCGACCACCGGTAAACACGGGAATTACGTTCTGCGGAGAAAATTTTTGAGAAGCGAAATTCAAAACGTGCTGTTTGACCTGGATGGAACCCTGGTCGACAGCAGTCATACCATCGGCATGAGCATCGATTTCGCACTGGAGCGAATGGCGGTTGAAAACGCACGGGACAAACCGATCGAGTCCATGATCGGCAGGCCGTTGCTCGACATATTCCACCATGAATTCAAGATGACAGATGACCAGGCATACCAGGCGATAGACATTTACCGTGATTATTACGACAGCCTGAACCAGCAAGGTACGGATGTGTACGAGAGCATTCGCGATGTATTACCCGCACTGCAGAAGGCCGGCTACCGCCTGTTTGTCGCCACGGTCAAACCCACGCCAATTGCGGACAAGGTACTGAAGGACCTGGATTTGAGATCCTGCTTCGATGGTGTTTCCGGCGCCTCCATGGGTCCAAAGCGCCGCGATAAATCCAGCATCATTGCCCATGCCGTAAAAACCTTTGGTCTGGATCCTGTTCAATCCATAATGATCGGTGATCGCGACCAGGACATCCTGGGCGCGCGAGAAAACGGGATGGAGGCGATCGGAGTAACTTATGGATTCGGGTCGAGGGAAGAGCTGAGTTCTGCTGATCCTGCGCACTTGGTCGATCACTCGGAACAAATCATTAATCTGCTGGTGAACCCGGATGCCGCAGAGTAGTCGAACAGCCATAACCATCAACACAGGTGCTACATGATCACCAGGTATGCTTCCCTGGCAGCGTTTCTGCTGCTGGTTACCCTGACTTCCCTGACCGGCTCCAGCTTCGAGGCCGGTGAGTGGTACTACAGCACCATGCGCCATCCTTCCTGGTGGCCGCCGGGATGGTTTTTCGTCCTGGCCTGGACCGTCGTGTATATCACCATGGCCGTGGCCGCGTGGAACGCCTGGATGACCGGGCACTTTTCCCGAACCGGCGCCATCACCTGGTGGGTGTTCCTGCTGGTCCTGAACGTTTGCTGGTTCGCCCTGTTTTTTGGCCTGCACAGACCGGGTTACAGTTTGCTGTTGCTGAGTGTCATGGCGGGTTTGTCCCTGTTTTGCATGCGGGCATTCGGCAAGCTGTCCAGGCAGGCTGCACTGCTGCTGTTGCCATACCTGTTCTGGATCATCTGCCTGTGGCTGCTGAACCTGGCTATCTGGTCCTACAACGGCGGCCCGCTGCAACCCCTGTTCTGGAAGCCCTGAGCGGCGTATTCCCTACGACTCAGGTGGAGTCATGCAGAAGACGTTCAGCTTGTTGCCGTCGAGATCGCGGAAGTAACCGGCATAGAATCCGTCGGACCGGGGGCCGGCAGGTCCTTCGTCGGTTCCGCCCAGTTCGATGGCCTTGTCATAAACTTTGTGAACCAGTTCTTTTGAACCCACTGCAAGCGCCACCATTGTTCCATTGCCCGGGGTTGCAGGCTTCCCATTAAACGGTTTGGTCACGGAAATGCCGGGCTGATCGGGCTCAACGGCCCAGGCAACGAATACATCTTCGAACTCCATGAACCGGCTGGCGCCCAGTTCCGCCAGCAACTCGTCGTAAAAAGCCACGGCACGGGGAAGGTCGTTGGTTCCGAGGGTAACGTATCCGATCATTTCAATACTCCTGAATCAGGCAAACGGTGAAAATCCAAACAGCCACTGGTGTGACAGGGCGACGATGATATAAGTGGTGAAACCGGCGACCAGCAGGATGATGTCTTTCTTTCGAGGCACGGGGTCGGGTTTGACCCAGGCTCCGTCACGCCGGTTCAGCAAGATGATTTCAATGATCGCCCACAGCGCCAGCCCGCCGAACAACACGATGGAGCGCGCTTCGCCATTGGCCAGCAGGTGGGCGATTCCCCACAAGGCAACACCGGACAGCTGCGGGTGCCTGATGATTCGCTTGAGGTTGGTGGCGTGGTGTGATGCGATAAAAAGAATGAACGCGACCAGTACCAGTAGAGAGGTCAGGTGACGCCCCCAGACTGGTGGCAGATAGATGCTCTCAGGAATGGAGGCTTTCCAGCCTGAGATCACCAGGTATAGCGACAACACCATGAGCAGGGCAAAAATACCCTTGTATGGCTTTTCACCGACTTTGGAAATCAGGCTTTTCCGGAAATCTACAGCTATCGCGGGAATGAAGTGCATCACACTCCAGAGCAGGACACCGAGCACGAGTTTGATCATGGTAATTTCCTGAGTTTTCGGGCGACGTTTTTCAGTTTAAGCGCTGACGGCAAATAATGGTAAAAATTATTCGGAAAATTGCTGATAATGCTGGGATGCCAGGCGTCGAGACAACAATCAGGCTAATACAGGGTGCAGTTCTGTTGGGCCTGCTGAGCCACTGCCTGGCTTGGGCACAGGAATCCGGGCAAGTGCAGGAGCCGCGGTCGGAACAGGAGCCAGAGGCTATCGATCTACAGATCGGCATGACCGAGGAAGAGAAAAACAAGGTAGAGGAAGTACTCGAGGAAACGGCAGATACCGCGCGCGGCAAAGAGGCCGCCCTGAATGAGGATCCGGAAGCACAACGCCGCTCCCAACTGGAAGAAGAACCCATTTTGCGCACCTTGTGGAAAGGCATCCAGATTTACGGCAGTGTCCGCCTGCATGCGATCAACAACTTTAACGAAGAAAACAAACTGACCGAGTTCTCATTAGGTGACGGCGCCTCCCGTATTGGTATCCGCGGCGAATTGCCGCTGGGAGAGAAGTGGCGGGTGTTCGGGCGCGCTGAAAGCGGCTTTGACGTGCTCGATACGTTCACCCCAAAAGGAGGTAACGAGGAAAATCCGGAAAATGGATTAACCAAGAGGCTGCTCTATGGCGGTTTTGATTCTGAAAACCTTACAGTGGCCTGGGGCAAGAATTGGTCGGCTTACTACAAGATTGCCGGCATGACAGATCGATTTTCCATTTTCGGCGGCAGCGCTGCCGGCGTATACAATGCCCGAACCGATGGCGGCCCGACCGGCACGGGACGTGCGGATGACGTTCTGCAGGCCCGTATTTACACCAGTGCGTTGGAGGCATTGCGCATCAAGCCATTCAACCTCAACCTGCAGTACCAGTACAACCGGCCGATCCCCTGGGTTGAAGACCGTTACTATGGCAGCGCATACGGGGCCAGCGCGTGGCTGGAGACGAAGAAGGACAGGGGCATAGGCCTGGCCGCCCAGTTTTCCAACGTGGATAACCTCGAAGATCCAAGGATCAAGGGAGCTGGAATCGACGGAAATGCACGAGCCCTGGCGATGGCTTTTCGCAGTTACGGAGATCGCTGGTACGCTGCCCTGGTGCTGGCCAGGCTCGAAAACATCATGACCACGGACACCAATCAGTATGTTGATGGGTACGGTGTGGAACTATACGCCCAGTGGCAGTTCAAGGACCGCTTTTGGCTAATCGGCGGCGGCAACTGGTTCGGTCCAGACAGCGACGACCCGGAAGCCCGGGAGTACAAGGTCCATTATTATGTGCTGGGTTTGCGCTACACCTTCGATTCATTTAACCGGATGCTGTACCTCGAATACAGGATGGACAACGGACTGCTGCACGACGGGACCCCCCGAAGAAACGAATTGACCGTGGGCTTCCGCTGGGATTTCGGCCACCGTTAGCTTTTTCAACCGGGCTCACGCCAGTCCCTGTACGCCTGGTAGGCTGGGTCACGGGTATCCTCGCCTCGAGCTTCAAGTCTTTCAACCAACCACTGAAACCACTCAAACAAAAGCTGGTGGTTCTGACTGTTTCTGGTCTCTTGCACCCAATTTTTCAATTTTCCCCAGATCAATATGGCGGCGCCGCCAACCAGGTCAGACATGGCGTCCATCGGCACGACCTGTTTGTGGATGAGAACGCCAATCGTCTCGAACTTGAAGCTGACCCTCAGCGCTGCTGAGACATACTCATCGCCCAGGGCGTTGAATTCGTCTGCAGTCAGGCCGTCATTCAACTCGGCTATCAGCCGATAGGCCTCTGTAAATTCCCGATCCTCGAACGATCTGGCTAGTTCCATGATCGCCGTGCTTCGAACCTGTTGTCGGTGCTGTCTTAGCTGGACCAGCCCGAATACGATACCCGTTATGATCGCCAGGCCCCCGAATATCTCGACAACATTTGCTAAATCAGAAAGATTCATTATCAGAAGTCTGCATGAAAGACTGTTTTCCCTAGTCTGATCCGGTATTCCCGACCGGCACGGTAAACGCGTCCGCCACCAACCGGTCGACATTGTCGCCGGTCAGCGCCTGCAGAAAGGACACCAGCTGGTCAGCTTCTTCCGCAGTGAGCCCCAGGGGCCTGATCAGCGGGTCACGCAGTTCGTTGTCGACCCCGCCGCGATTGTAGAAGTCGATGACCTGCTCGAGGCTCGACAGCGAGCCGTCATGCATGTATGGCGCAGTCAGCACGACGTTTCGCAGGGAGGGCGTGCGGTACTTCCAGCGATCGTCCGGGTTTTCGGTGATTTCGTACAGGCCCAGGTCGTTTGGCCGCGGCTCCGACGCGTCGGCCACGACATCGCCACGCACGGTGATGGTCTCGCCGGGTGCTATCTGCACCACGGTGCTGGCCGGCGTCTTTGACATGGATTGTTGATAGCCGATCCCGGTGTTATGCATCCGGTTGTCCGTGAAAAGAGACCAATCCTCGCCGACCAGGTGACAGGCGGAACAGCCCGCCTTGCCAGTGAACAGCCTGAAGCCGTCCTGCTGTTCACGGGTCATTGCGTCGGCTTCACTGCCGTAATACCAGCGATCGAAGGGGCTGTTGCCCGAGACCAGAACGCGCTGGTAACTGGCCAGCGCCTCGCTCACGGTTTCCATCGAGATGGGTTGGCCCGGGAAGGCCAGTTCGAATCGTGGCGGGTATCCCGGAACTGACTTTATTTGCTCGATCACCAGGCCCACCGAGGGATTCCCCATCTCGTTGTGAGCCAGCAATGGGCCCCAGATCTGCTGTTCCAGCGAATTCTCGCGGCCATCATGGAATAACCGATCGAGGTAGGCCACGTTATAGATGGTGGGTGCGTTGCGCCGCACGGTCCGGCCCTCGATGCCCACCGCTGTGGCCAGTTCATTGCTGGTGAAGCCCTGCTCCGGGATGTGGCACATGGCGCAGGAGAAGGTGTTGTTGTGAGACAGCCTGCGGTCGAAAAACAACAGCCGGCCCAGCTCGATCTTTTCGGGTGTCAGCGGGTTTTCCGCCGGGACCGGAATGGGTGGCATGCCGGTGGGCGGCTTCCAGTCTGGTGTCCACAGCAGGGCAGGGGCTCCCTTTCTCTGTTCCAGGCTCTGCGCCTTTGTCCGGTAATCACCGGAACCATATCCCGACTTTACGTCTCCTGGCCCCTGCAGCGTGTACTGGCCTTGCGATTCCATCTGCAAGGTGCGGATGTCGTTGAGCATCGTATCTGCATGCAGGTAGGACGCGCTGAATATGTTGCGGATCCGTAGCTGGCGGTCGACGATGTAGACGCGCAGGATATGGGAAATGCTCCCCGTTTCGCCTTCTTCCGACTCGGGATCGCGTACCACGGACTGCCCATATGACTCCAGGATGGGTAGCAGATCGGATTGCCCACTCGTGGTCAGGAAATGCCAGTCGAAATCCCCGGAAATGTACGGCCGGCCATATCGCTGCATTACTTGGGGCGTGTCCTGTACCGGGTCGAAACTCAGGCTGATAAAACGGACGCCTTGCCCCTGGCTGGGGTCTTCCAGAAGCTGGTCCTGAAGTTTTTCCAGGACGTGGGTCGCCAATGGGCATCCGTTCGCATCAGAACAACTGCTGTAGATGAAACTCAGTACGACAACCTTGTCCCCCATCAGGGCGTGCAGTGTGGTTTCTTCGCCATTGGTGTTGAGCACACGGCCGTCACCCGCCAGACCCATTGGGGGAAGCTGGTAGCTGCCGGCTTCTGGGGGTGTGTATTCCAGCTCGTGCCAACCCGGCGCCAGTACCTGGGCCGCTGGTTGATCAGCAGCAGGTTGATCAACCCCGGCAGCACCCAGGCTGGTAGCCTGGGTGAGCAGTAATACCGACAGGAGAAGCAGGCCGAAGCGTAACGGACGCAGCCGTTGCAATAAGGCTTCCCCGGCTTCCACCATCAACGACCGCCGCTGTTGGTCATAACGTCGTTGCTGGGGATCAGGGTTGGAGGCATTGCGCTGGCCGCTATATCAGGATGGCTTTTGCCGTACAGGGAATACGCTCCGAAGCGCATCTGGTGCGGCAGACCCAGGTTTTCGGCCAGGAAGTCGATACTGAACTGGTGATTGAGTTTCTCGCCGTCCCATGTATAGGACTTGAAGTACTGCAGGTCTTCGCCTTCCGGTGCATCGACCTTATCCCAATTGGCCAGCAGCGAAGAAGTGAAATAAACACGCTTTCCGTCCCAGCTTTGCGACAGCATGTTGATCTGCGCACCGATTTTGTTCTGCTGAATCTCCACCGGGTTGAACGGATCGGAGATATCAAACAGGCGGGCCATGCCATCGTTCCAGGTATCCACCCATAACAGAGAATCGTCGGCAGAAATGGAGATGTCGACAGGCAAAGGAATCTTGGAGGCATCGCCAATGTCTGCAACCGCTTTGGCCTGCCATTCGCCGTCATCATCTTCATAGATCAGCCAGATCTTGGAAGTCAGTGCTGTTGTCGTAAAACAGTAGTCATTGAGCGGGCCCCAGGCACAACGGATCTCGAGCGGCGCGCCGGGCACATCGAGTATTTTCCGGGGTTTGCGGGTATGCAGGTCCCAGATAACAACGGTATTGCCAAACCGCTTCATCGCCTCCGCATCTCCCATCAATTTACCGAGGTTCATCATGTAATTGTTCCAACCGGTAAACGATGATGTGATCATGACATTGCGGCGCGGCAGGGCGCGCACGTCATAGCCGTAACCGTCGGCGAGGTTGCCTGACTTGACGGCGCCACCCAGGTCCTGGTCGGTTGGCATCCAGTGGGTGGCCACGTAATCACCTGAATTGGTGTATTCGACCAGGGCGGTGCGGCCGCCGTGGTCTTTATCATTGGAGAGTCCGGTGATCATCATTCTGCCCGGCAGGGCGTAGGTTGTGTGCGGGCCGACTACGCCGCCACTGGCCTTGACGAAATTATCGATGATTTTATGCAGTTTTGGTTTCGCGGGATCGCTATGGACGTCGAAAATAAAAATCTTGCTGGTATCCAGGCCGCCGGCCCAGAGATAGTGGCGATCATCGGTCAGGCCGGAGTGATGCGCCTCGTTGCGGCCACCTACCGAGAGCGAATTCACGACCTTGCCGTATTTTGGAGAGGCCGGGTTCACATCGACGGTCACCAGTTTGTCCTGTTCATCACCGATGCCCTCAGCGCCCAGCGTCCAGACGTAAACGTAATCTTCCTGGCCGACGATTTTCGCCATGTAGGGTGACATGCAGGTTTCGTCAGCAAGGGCTGCTGAGGGTAGAGTTGCGATCGATGTGAGCAATAGGCTGGCGCAGAAACAGATGCTTTTTCTCAGCGATGAATGAATGGTTGTTTTGTGCATGATCGGCTCTCCTGTAAAAATGGGCTGGCTGCATTATTATTTTTCCGCCAGTTCATGTTATAGCATAGGCGAACCGGCTAATAATTCCGTATTAATCGATGCTGATGGACAGGCAGGAAAACGAAAGAGGGATCCGGATGAGAAATAAGTTCCTACGTGCAGTGGCCATGATCGTTTTGCTGGCATCATCCGGCCAGGCTCTGGCGGAGTCCGGGGCGAAGTGGCTCAATGGTGGTAAACCTGTTCAGGCCCGGGTATTCAAACCTGCAAAGGATCGCAATCATGAGCCCATTATTACTCAGCGCTCAGAACTGCAACGCCTCGCTCAACGCGACCACCAGGGCAAGCCCCAGGCATCGACCGCGGGCTTGCAGATTCCTCTTCGAAGAGGGCTGTCCAACACTTATCCGGGGTTAATTACGATCGCCGCATTCGTCGACCATGACGAAGTGAATCCGGACAGTCTGCTCGACTGGAACTGTGGTCAGCGGACTTATGATGGCGAAGATTTCGGCCACAACGGCACGGACTTCAACGGTGTTCTCTATCCATGGCGCACCATGGCCAATGACGGCATGATCGTGACCGTTGCGGCCGATGGCGAAATCATCGACCGGAATGATGGTGAATTTGATCAGAACTGTGCATTCGATCCACAGGCTGAGTCGAACTTTGTCGTCCTGAAACATACCGACGGCAAGATCACGATCTATGCGCACCTGAAGAAGGGTACGGTTACGCCCCGCAAAGTGGGCGACCAGGTAGAGCAGGGTGATTATCTCGGCGTAATGGGCAGCTCCGGCCAGTCAACCGGACCTCACCTTCACCTGGGAGTGCAGGATCTGTCCAATAATCTGTTCGATCCCTACGCGGGTACCTGCAACGAGTTGAATGCCGAAAGCCTGTGGGAAGACCAGGAAGACTACAAGGAACAGACAATCCTGGCGGCGGAAACACACAGCGCAGCCCCGCAATATCCCGATTGCCCGCAGCAGGAGCAACCCAACCTGAATGATGTTTTCGCGGCGGGCGATACCATCTTTGCCTCGGCTTCCGTGCGCGATTTTGATAATACGGATGAATTCGGGGTCGAGGTTCTCGATCCGTCCGGACAAGTGATACTTGCCACGACATACTCGGACCCGTCAATAGGACAATTTGCCGGAATCCAGATTTACTGGACGTTCCAATTGCCTCAGCCCGCCATTGATGGAGAATACACCTGGCGAATCAAGTATGCAGGCAACATCCTGGACCACGCGTTTTACATCGGCGCCGGACCCGATCCCGCGCCGGACGCGGTTCCGGCCAATAATGCCTTTACCGGTCTCTGGTACGATCCGGCTCTGGATGGCGAAGGTTTCAACATCGTTACCACCGCGGGCGGCACGATTGTCTATTTTTATGGCAGCGACGACCGGGGCAACCGGTTCTGGTTGATTTCGGACCTGATTCCGGGCGAGATCAAAAGCGGTGTGCCCATCACGGTTTCGATGTACGAATCAACCGGCGGCATTTTTCCAAACCCGGTCCCCAGTGCCCGAGGCCTCTCACGGTGGGGCACGCTGAGCCTGCTGTTCAGCGCCTGCGACGCGGGCCAGTCTACCCTGACGGGCGTTGACGGCAACAAGAATTCGCAGATCATCAAACTGGCAGGAGTCGCAGGTGCGACCTGTGTCAGCGGAAGCGTGCCGGCCGATTCCGCCTGGGCCGGGCTCTGGTACGACCCCACAAAAGACGGTGAGGGTTACAACCTGATCATTTCGCCGATCGGCCGGATACTCTATTTCTACGGTTTCAAAAACAGTGGTCTGAGGCTTTGGCTGGTCAGTGCATTGATGGCTGCGCCGTTTGAAATCGGTCAAGCCGTGACGGTCGACCTGTTTGAATCAACCACGGGTACATTCGATGCACCGCAACCCAGCGATGAAGCGCTGGTGCAATGGGGTACCGCTGAAATTACAGTGATCGACTGCAATACCGTCACAATCCTGCTCAGGGGGTCGGACGGTAACAAGGCCAGCGACAATGTGAGGCTGGCCGGAATCATCGGCGCGGACTGTACGTTGTAAGGCTTACGGTTGCTTGTAGACCTTGCCGTCTTTCATGACGAAGGATATATCGCTCAACAGCGAGATGTCTTCCAGCGGATTACCGTTTACTGCGACGATATCGGCGAATTTGCCCTTACTGATACTTCCCAGCTGGTCCTCCATGCCGATCAGCCTGGCGGCCGTCATGGTGGAAGACTGGATCGCTTCCATTTCAGGCATGCCGCCTTCGACCATGTAGACGAATTCGAGCGCATTGGTGCCGTGTGGTGAGACGCCCGCATCGGTGCCAAAGGCGATCGTGACGCCCCTGCCATAAGCCATTTTGAACGTTTCGTCGATCTGGGGTCCGACACTGGCGGCCTTGGGGCGCACCACGGCGGGAAAATAGTCGTCTTCTTCGGCTTTCTCGGCGACGAACCTGCCGGCCGATATGGTCGGCACGTAGTAGGTGCCGCGCTCTTTCATCAGCTTGATCACTTCATCATCCATGAAGGTGCCATGTTCGATCGATGTGACGCCGGCCGATACGGCGCGCTTCATGCCCTCGGTGCCGTGGGCATGGGCCGCGACCGTCATGCCGTAATCGTTTGCAGCCTGCACCACGGCGTCCAGTTCGTCGGTCATGAACTGGGGGTTCTGACCGCTTTTGGCCAGGCTCAGCACGCCGCCGGTGGCGGTAATCTTGATCATATCGGCGCCGTCCTTGTAACGCTGGCGCACGGCCTGGCGGGCATCATCAGCGTTGTTCACCACGCCATCGAGAGGCCCGGGATCTCCCATCAGATCTTTGCGGAAACCGTTGGTCGGGTCGCCGTGGCCGCCGGTGGTCGCAATGGTCTTGGCCGCCGTGAATATCCTTGGCCCGGTGGCAACTCCGCTGCTTATCGCATCGCGCAGGCTAACCGTTACATTGTATGAATCGCCGAGGTTACGCACCGTGGTGAATCCCGCCTGCAGCGTGATATTGGCGTAGTGGTTCGCGAGCAATGCGGCGTCCGCCGCGTTGTTTTGAAACCGCTTGATATAACCGTTACGCGACATCTGGCCGCTGAGGTGAACGTGCATGTCCATCAAGCCGGGCAAACAGGTGTCCAGCTGTATCCTGTTGGAGTCATCAGGTGCATCGACGCCTGTTCCCACCGCGGCAATACGGTTGTCTTCCACCAGGATCTGCTGGTTTTCCAGTAAGCGCCCACGCTCCACGTCGACCAGGCGAGCGCACTCGAGCACGGTGATTTCGGCCTCGGCCAGGGAACATGCAGACAACAGGAACAGCGGTATAAACAAACGTTTCATTCAGAACTCCAGAAATTCAGCTGACGAGTAATTGGCCCAGACGGCCGGTGAGGATAGCAAGATAGTTGCCCAGGGCATAGCCGATCATGGCCATCAATATTGAGGCCGGCACCAGTGATTCACGGTGGTGAGCGGCCACAATCGGCGCCGATGCGGCGCCGCCGATATTGGCGGCTGACGCAATGGCGAGGGTATGCACGTCCACCCGGAACAGCCAGGCCCCGGCCAGGATAAAAATTCCGTGAATGGTGATCCAGACATAAGCCATCAACACAAAAGCACCCATGGTTTCCAGGCTGGCGTTGCTGAGATCCATGGTGGCGCCGATTCTTGCCACGTAGACATAGATGATCGCCATGGCGATCGGATGCGCGGCCGGCAGTTTCCTGGCGGGCGTTGCCGACGCCACCAGGGCCAGCGTGGTCACCAGCAGGATTAACCAGGTGCTGGCGCTGATCACGGTGGCACCGCCAATCACCACTGGCGGCAGGACTTGCGATAACTCCAGGGAAATCCAGGTGAAGCTCAAAGCGATCAGGGCCAGGTACAGCAGGTGAATCATGTTCGGCGCCTGCTCAGTGTTCTGGTGCGCCGCAGCTGCCTGGTCCATCAGCTCCAGGCGGTCAGCCGGAACCCGCATCCAGCGATTGAACTTTTCGGCAAAGGCTCTCGATCCCAGCAGCAGGGGCAGCCAGATCAGGTAAACCATCTGGTCCGCGGCTGCTGCCATGGTCATATCCTGGCCGCTGCCATCCAGTGCCGCATGCGCGGCCGTCATGTTACCGGTGCCGCCAATCCAGCTGCCTGCCAGGGTACCGAAGGCTTTCCAGCTGTCTTGCGGCAGAGGGAACTTCAGCGGGAAGCCCTCGGGCGTAACGATGGCCTGCCCCAGTGCATAGGCCAGGAAGCCGCCCAGCACCACGCCCACCGTGCCAATCAGCATGACAAACACCCCTTTGCCCATGATACGAATCGCACCGACCACATCGACTTTGATCAGCATCAGGCAGATGAATATGGGCAGGCCGTATTGCCGCAGGAAATCATAGGCGGCCGATTGGTAGGGAATCAGGCCAGTGTTGGACAGCACCACGGGAGTGGCATAAATGAAGATCAGGGGTGGCAAGTAATCAAATATTTTCCAGTGGGTCTTTTTTTCCAGCCAGAACCAAAAGCTGACTACCGCGACCAGCACGGCCATGACGCCAACGGGGGAATCAATCAGTGTGTTATCCATTGTTTTTCTGCTCGCGTAATTGCTGCAACAGCTTACAGGCCAACTCCAGCGAGTCCAAGAACCGTGGAGAGGCCCGGCTGACCGGGTCGGCCGGCAACAGGTACAGCGCCCGGTGTTTCACTGCTTTCATGGCCGGCCACTCCTGCCAGGTGTCCAGCGGATCGGCGGAGTTTTCCTCCCGCGCGGGAGCAAATATGGCATCAGGGTCGGCAATAATCACCGACTCGTAACTGACCTGAAATGCCAGGCCTGGTTCATCACTGAAGATATTCTCTCCTCCGCAAAGGCTGAGCCCCCTGCTGATCATCTGATCCCCATTGATCGTGAACAGCGGTTTCGCGCCTACCTGGTAGAAGTAGTCGAGAGAGGGTTCATTTGCGTAAAGACTGGACAGCTTTTCCAGCCGCTGACGAATTTCATTAGCCCGGGTGCTCGCCTGATCGGCGTGGCCGGTCAGAGCGCCTACCGCTTCGAGTATGCCCGCGATTTCCCCGGGTTCGCTGATCTCGACAGACCAGACCGGCACGCCCAGCGCACGCAGTTGTGAAATCGCTGCCTGCGGATTACCCGAGTGCCAGGCGATCACCAGGTCAGGCTGCAATGCCACCACCCGCTCTACGTCGATGCGGAACGCATCACCAATACGGGGAACGGCCTTGGCCGCTTCCGGATAATCGCTGTACTCCACTGTTGCGATCAGCCGTTCACCCGCCCCTGCCGCATAGACGATTTCGGCCAGGTGGGGTGACAGTGTAACGATCCGCGCGGCATCTCCATCGAACGCGAAAGACGTTCCATCAGCCTGTTGCAGCTGGGTTTTCCCGGCCATGACGGGTGCTGCCAGAAAGGAACCGGCCAGGATGCACAGGCTCAGCCGGCGTGTAAGGGTCGAAGGCAAAATCAGACGATGACGCCGATCAGCAGGAGCAGTGCCAGCACCGTCAGCCAGACACCCAGGATGCGCCAGGTCAAGTCCATGGCCTGCTGCAGGCAGATCATCGGACCCTGAATCTGGTCGGCATAACCGTCGCGTGCGGCATGGCCGGTCAGGACGATGCAGCGGGCACTGGCCAGCAGGAACCCATTGTTTCCTTCGAACAGTCCATGTCCCTGTTCGTCGTGATATTGCTTCCAGGCGCTGAAGACCGAGTCGAAGTCCGTGGCAACGGCGAGCGACAGGGTCATCAATTGCGCGGCCGGCCAGTCCATGATTTGCTGCAGGCGGGTAAACAGGCCTTGTTGGTCATCACTCAGATTGTGATCTTCACGCACCAGCCAATCGACAATCCGATAAAGGAATGCGCCGACGATCCCGAGTACTGCGAACCAGAAAATGATGCCAAACCAGCGGCGCAGGCCTTCGTGGAACACCGCTTCCACGGCGGCGGTTCTCGCTTCGTCACTGTCACCGGGCACCGGTCTGCGTAACAGGCTCTCCAGCGCCTGCTCACGATCTTCCTCGGTGTCGGCTTCGATAATAGTTCCGACATCGGTATCCAGATCCCTCGGACCGAACGAGTAAATCAGCACGACGAGGGCCAGCAGGAATGCACCGGTTGAACCCAGGGCGGAAACCAGAACCTGGTTGAGTAACAGCAGCAGGATCAGCGGCACGGCGCCGATCACCAGGAAGCCGAGAGCATCCTGCCAGAACGGCAGTCTGCCAAATGCATCGTTGCTGAAATCCACCCAGGTAGTCAGCCATTGGCGTTTTCTGAAACGGCCCAGTTCGCGCACGAAATGGCAAAGTCCAAAAGCTAAAAGAATCTCGATAATGGTCATAGGGCTATTTTATGCCTTTGCGGCTCAGCCAGCTACCCGCATTGCGGACTTGCGTGTCCAGGTCTTCCCCGCACTGTTGTTTGTACCAGTCGGCAATGAGCCGGAATGCAATTGAAACGGGTGGCGGCAGGCGGACCTCATCCTGGGCGACAGCGGTGTTGAGCTCGTCGACAGAGAACCAGCGAACTTCCTCCATTTCCTCCGTTGCGCCACACTGCCGACTTTCCGCCTCGGCATGAAATCCGCACATGGCAGAAGCAGGAAACGGCCACGGCTGCGAAGATACGTAGCGTATCCCCTTCAGTTTCACCTGGGCTTCTTCGAAAACCTCGCGCACCAGTGCGTCCTCCAGGCTTTCTCCGGGTTCGACAAATCCCGCCAGCGTGGAGAATCGTTTTTCCGGCCAGTTTGCGTTCCGCCCCAGCAGGCAGGCGTTTTCATGAGTGACCAGCACGATGATGGCCGGGTCGATCCGCGGAAAGGATTGTCGCCCGCATTCTTCGTTGTTGCAGACCAGTTTATGGCCGGACGATTCCAGCCGGTTGGCGCTGCCGCAGATGCCGCAGAAGGCATGCCGGTACTGCCAGTAATGCAGGGCTTTCGCATACGCCAGCACGCCGGCGTGCTTGGCATCCATGTCAACGGATGCCAGGCGCAGGTCGAGAAAGCTGGCCTGCGGATGGGTTGCGAGAATATCCTCCTGTTGCCGGTCGTTGACCGACACCGCGAAAAAGTACCGTTTGCCGTCTGTGCCAAGCAATGTCGGCACCTGGATGCTGTCGGGCTGTTGCAGTTCGTCCGGCTTCAGGTATACCGCAACCTGGCCGCTGTCACTGTTGGCCAGTAAACTGCGATTGCGCCAGAGCGGCACAAATCGCGCGCTGTCCGACGACAACGCCTGGTCCACCCATTCGCTGTCGTCACGGTACTCAACCAGCCGATCCAGCCGGACCGAGGCGAACACATTTCGCCGGGATCGGGTGATCCGGTCGATACTCAGATCCGGCAGCGACACCGGCTAGACGGAAAACGATGAGCCGCAGCCGCAGGTCGTGCTGGCGTTCGGGTTACGGATGACGAACTGGGCGCCCTGCAGGCTTTCCGAGTAATCGACTTCCGCTCCCATCAGGTACTGGAAGCTGAGTGGATCGACCAGCAGAGTCACTCCGTCATTGCTGACCGCAATGTCGTCTTCCGCCTGTTCTTCATCGAAAGAGAAGCCGTACTGAAAACCGGAGCAGCCGCCACCCGAGATGTAAACACGAAGTTTCAGTCCGGGATTACGCTCTTCCAGGATCAATTCCTGCACTTTGCGCGCTGCGGCATCGGTGAAAACGATGCCGGGCATTGCGCTGCCGCCGTCTGTCATGATGTTAATCTGGCTATTCATACCACCCACTATGGTGCTATTTCGGTCTGAATTCAATCGCCCAGCAAACTGGCCCAGTCGAAACTACGGATGACCGGTTTCCTCTGATTCTTCGATTCAAGCGTGAGCAACAGGCGGGTAGGGTGGAAGCGATCCGGCAAAGTCACGTATCCCTGCAATTGCTGAAAGTATTTGAACCGGAAACCCGGTTCCGGCGTTTCACCGTCACTGATTTGTGCCCAGTGCAAGGTGACAGGCCGATTGTCCAGCGTTCCTTCGATATCAATCCGGACTTTTCCGGTAACGATCGAGGCGCGCTGAATATTCTGGATCAGCGTCAACATGAACCGGAACACCTGGCTGGATTCCGTCGGGATCAGCTCGGCTCGATACACGTCCAGCCCGCCCTGCGCGCTGCCCGAGCCGGCCAGTCTGCGATAGAACTCCAACTCCGCCTGGAGCCTCCCCAGTTTCGCCTGGCGCGCACTTTCGTCCTCTTGCAGAATCCGGTTGGCCCGGCGCAAAACATCCGCTTCTTTTTCCACCACGGCCTGCCTGGCCTGCAAGCGTTCCAGCCGGCCTTTCATGGCGTTGATTTCAACAGCAGCAAGATCGAGATTTCTCTGCAGTTCCTCCGCTTCGGGGGTCATTCTGTTCGCCGCCAGTTGCCAGACCACGAACAATAGCGTCGCCGCCACGGCAATGGTCAGCAACAGCGCTTCGGGAAAGCCTTTTAATTTTGAAATACGTTTTCGCATATGACAAAAAAGCGGCCGAAGCCGCTTATTCCCTGCACGTTCTGATTATTATTCGAAAATTATTTTTATCGTTATTTGGCAAGACCCCAGAACTGCGAACGTTATACAGCGTGTCGGGTGATCACGTCAAGACATGGTTACAGTTTTGTAATCTTTGAACACTTCCAGCCAATCCCGGTCATCATTCGCAATGACCAGAAACTCAGGATTCAGGAGCGATTTTTTGGTGTTATACCTGAGGGATTTGCCGTCGAGTTTCACTATTTTGCCACCGGCCGCCAGCACTACTGCATGGGCAGCCGCGGTATCCCACTCGGAAGTGGGTCCCAGGCGCGGATAGAAGTCTGCTTTTCCCTCGGCCACCAGGCAGAATTTAAGGGAACTGCCCATGCTGACCAATTCATAGTCGCCAATTTTTGCCAGGTACTCCATCAATCGAGGGTTCGCATGCGAACGGCTGCCCACGACTACCAACGGGTCGGCACATGGCGTGCGGACACTGATGTGCTGCATGCTGCCATCGGCTGCGTGCTTGCTGGCCCATTTACCGACCAGGCCTGTATAAGTCACACCAGTGACCGGTACATGGACCACACCGAGTACCGGCTCATGAAAACGGATCAGGGCTATATTGACAGTGAACTCGCCGTTTCGATTGATGAATTCCTTGGTGCCATCCAGCGGGTCTACCAGCCAATACTGGAACCAGTCCGCGCGGGTGTTGTAGTCCATGTCGGAGGATTCCTCGGAAAGCACCGGTATGTCAGGTGTCAATTTCGCCAGCGCATCACAGATGATCCGGTGACTGGCGAGATCGGCCTGGGTCAATGGCGATTCGTCTGCTTTCTGGACAACTTCGAAATTTCTGCCGTAAACCTCGAGGATGGCTTTTCCCGCATCGACTGCGATCTCGGCGATGGCTTCGGCAAATACGCCCAGGTCACTTTCCGTCATATTCTGTCTCCTTCCTTAGATAGTCTCTTGCAATGTACAGCGCGGCAATGGTTCGGCCTTCCGTGCAGTCGGGCCTGTCGATCAGCGAGTGCAGATCATCAATTGGCCACGGCACAACTTCCAGTTCTTCAGGCTCGTCGCCTTCCAGTTTTTCGGGGTAAAGGTCTCGCGCCAGCACGATGTGGGTCACATGCGTCATGTAGCCGGGCGCGAGGCTAAGCTGGGTCAATTCTTCCAACCGCCTGGCGCCATAACCGATTTCTTCCTTCATTTCCCGCTGGGCCGCGTCGAGGATGGACTCATCCTGTTCAAGCCTGCCCTTCGGCAGCCCGACTTCGTAGTGATGCAGGCCCGCGGCATACTCGCGAGCCAGCAATACCGTGTTTTCATCGAGCATGGGCACGATGATGACGGCGCCCAGGCCATGGGTTTTCATCCGGTAGTATTTTCGCCGTTGGCCATTGGAAAATTCCAGGTCAAGTTGCTCTACCTGGTACATTTTTTTGTCGGTACGATCCTGCCGCGAATGGATCTGGGGCAGCTGCTTGTCAGCTTTCATTCAGGGTATCCAGTAACAGGGGGTGCAACGCCGGTGTCGATGCGAGCACCGAGGTCGTATCCAGGTCGGGTTGTCGGCCCTGCAGGTCAGTAAACACGCCGCCCGCCTCTGTTACGATGACACTCAGCGCAGCAATATCCAAAATATTGACATCTGATTCGATCACTGCGTCCAGTTGCCCGGCTGCCAGGCGGTGGTAATGGTAATAGTCACCATAGCCGCGGGTTCGGTTAACCTGCGCCAGGATTTGTCCCAGCCGGGCCCATTGAGGTGAAGCGGCCATCGATTGCAGGTTGCCGGTTGAAACAGAGGCCTGTCGCATCCCGGATACCTGGCTGACATGAACAGGCGCGTCATTCAGTTTGCAGCCTGCACCGCTGGCTGCCCAGGCCACTTCGCCTGCGGCGGGTGCCGAAGAAACTCCCAGGATCAGGCGGCCTTCGCGCATCAGTGCGATTTGGGTCGAAAACATGCCATAACCCCCCACGAAACTCTTGGTTCCGTCAATGGGGTCAACCAACCACAGAAACTCGGCATTCTCCTGCTCTTTGCCGCCCTCTTCGCCGAAAAAACCGTGGTCGGGAAAATCTCCCAACAGGATTTCACGGATAATCTCCTCGGCCCTGCGGTCGGCAACGGTGACCGGAGTCTGGTCTGCTTTCAGTTCAACCTCGAAATCACCGCGGTAATAGCGCATGATTTCGTCAGCGGCAGCGTGAGCGGCAGCCAGGGCGGATTTCAGGTAGGGGCTCATCATTTTTTGCAGCTTTACGAAAGATAGGGAATGATATCAAAGTGCGCATCCATCGTGTTCATACCTGGCAGGACCTGGAACCTGGCCTGAAGGTCTCAATCAGGGACCGGGCCGCTCATTACCTGGTGCGTGTCCTGCGGATAACGTCCGGCCAGACCATCGTATTGTTCAATGGCGACGGTCATGATTATGTCGCGGAGGTCATTCGCCCCGGGAAGTCGGAGCTTGTCCTGGAAGTCACCAGCAGGCTTCCCGCTGCCCGCGAATCGAATTTGCATATCGTGGTAGTCCAGGCGATCAGCCGGGGTGAGCGCATGGACCAGACCCTGCAAAAGTGCACCGAGCTGGGTGCGCATGCCTTCCAGCCCTTGTTCAGCGAACGTGTGGAAGTCCGGCTGCGGCCGGAAAAGCTGGAAAAACGAATGCAACACTGGCAGGCCGTTGTTGTTTCCGCCTGCGAGCAAAGCGGTCGCGCAGTGGTGCCTGAGGTCCGTGCGCCGCTGGATTTTGGTGAGTGGTTGTTCCAGGCTGATCCTGCTTTCAGGCTGGCTTTGGCGCCGGGAGCGGAACAATCTTTGGTAAGTCTGGCATTGCCTGCGAGCATTGAACTCGCGGTCGGGCCGGAAGGGGGGTTCAGTGAAATCGAGATGGACCTGATGGCTTCTCATGCTGTGAGACCAGTCAGCCTGGGCCCCAGGATACTGAGAACAGAAACCGCGGCGCCCGCTGCCGTTGCCATACTGCAGGCTCTGGGTGGTGATTTCGTTTAGCTGTCCAGTTGTGTGATGGGCAGCGCTCCGAACGTTGCATGGGTGACCAGGTGAGTCAGGCGGTCGAGGTCCGGGATGATCGCGTCCTGCTCGTCAACGGTAATCCGACTGTAGACTCCCAGCGATTTTTTCTCATCACCGGTCTGCACGAGGTTGGACTCTTTGATCGCAACGGGTTTGGGCAGATCGTTCAACAGCAGTCCAAGATAGGGCATCCTTGCGGAATCCGACAGCGATTTCAGGATCATGATTTTCGATTTTGGAGCGACCTTATCAATATCAGTACCGTTAATCAGGTCACAGAAACTGAATACCGGCACCTGCCGGCTTTCCCATTCCACCTGGCCCAGCAGCCAACCAGGAGATGAGTTCATTGGCGCCGGTTCTGCATAATCGATGACCTCCGCCATTGTGCTGGTTGGCAGCAACAACGTTCCGGATTCCACCGGGATGAGCATACAATGAAGCTCTTTGCCCGGACCGGCTCTGCGCAAGACTTTTTTGGCGCCTGTTTTTCTCCTGCCCCTGGGTTGCTTGCTCATGTCAGTCCGTCCTTCGCGGAATCAAATCGATATCCAGCATTTCGCTGACTTTCTCCACCAGTTCCGCTTCCTGGTAGGGCTTCGTCAGGTATGCATTCGCTCCGGCTTGGCGTGCTTTCCTGCGATGTTTCTGGCCTGCCCGCGACGTGATCATGACCACCGGAACATGCCGCAGACGGGAGTCCGCGCGCACGTGTTCGAGTAGTTCATAGCCGTCCATCCTGGGCATTTCAATGTCAAGCAGCATCAGGTCAGGAACATGGTCATGCAGTTGTTCAATGGCATCGACACCGTCCTGTGCGGTCATCACCTCAATCGAATGATTATCCAGAACTCGTGATGTCACTTTGCGCATCGTAATGGAATCATCCACCACCATGACCAGCGGTGCACGGCTTGCTTCCCTGGTTTGCGGCACGACCTCTGCCGGTTGTTCCAGGGAGCGTTCCATGCCCTTGCGGATCAAGGGACCCATGTCCAGGATGAGCATGACCTGTCCATCTGCAGCAATGGTGCCGCCGAGAATGCCCGGGATGCTGCTGACTTGCGGCCCCACGGGTTTGATGACAACTTCCTGGTGGCCCTGCAGCCCGGATACGCGGAAGGCGGCCTGTCGGTCTCCTGCCCGGATCATGAGCAATGAAACATTTTCACTGTCCAGGGGCAGCGGTTGTGCACCCAGTAATGGCTCGAGTTCCAGCAAGGGGAATTCTTCACCTGCGAACTCACAGACCGGTGACTCGCTTTTCAGCAATGCCGAGTATTCGCCCGGAGACATCCGGGAGACGCCGGCCACGCTGTTCAGCGGTATCTGGAATGGCCGTTCACCAACATTGACCGCAATAGCCTGCATCACGGCCAGGCTGAAAGGAATGCGGATTGTGAAGCGGGTACCCTTGCCCGCTTCGGTCTCGATTTCCATCGAGCCGCCAATTTGCTTTATTTCACTGTTTACGACGTCCATGCCGACGCCACGGCCAGCGAGTCCGGTGACGGTATCGGCTGTCGAAAATCCGCTTTGACGGATAAACTGGACCAGCTGTTGCGGCTCGTAGTGATCGTCCTTGTTCATCAGGCCGCGTTCTACAGCACGCTTCCTGACGGCATCCAGATTGACGCCTGCACCATCGTCTTCAACACGAATGACAAATTCAGTGGCCTCTGCCTCGACCGTTACCGTGATGCTGCCCTCTTCGGATTTCTTTGCCTTGCGACGTTGCTTCGGCGATTCGATGCCATGGGCTATCGCGTTGCGTAGCATATGCTCCAGGGGTGCTGTAATCCGCTCCAGAACATTGCGGTCGAGCTGATCACTGGATCCGGCCATCCGCAGTTGCAAGCGCGCCTGCTTGCCGGTTTCCGTTGCAGCTGATCGCACCACCCGCCGCAAGCGAGGAGCGGCGCTTCCGAATGGGGTCATCCGGGTTTGCATCAGGCCTTCCTGCAGATCCGAACTGACCCGCGACTGTTGTGTCAGCAGGCTTTCGGCCTGGCGGACCGAGTCGTCCAGCATTTCATGCAAATTCAGTAGGTCACTGACGGATTCAGACAGTGCACGGGACAATTGCTGCATGTTGGAGAACCGGTCCAGCTCCAGCGGATCAAATTCGGTGGCGTCTTTACCCGCGGCTTTCTTGTAGCGCGACATCATTTGTGCCTCGCTCTCAATGTCCATCTTGCGCAGCTGTTCCTTCAACCGCTGAACCGTGCCATCCACGTCCTTCAGACTGTGCCGAACATGACCGAGTTGCTGTTCCAGCCGCGAACGATAGATACTGATTTCACCTGCATGATTGACCAGTTTGTCCATCAGGTCGGCAGCCACGCGAATCTGCGCCCCGGGGGCCGCGTCTTCGGTCGTGCTCGCCGGCCGGTCCTCGATTTCCCTGAATTCGCGCTCGGGTGTTTTGCCCAGCGCAGCTTTCCTGGCAGCTTTTCGTACGGCCTTTTTCTTTTTGCCGAGTGGCTGAACGGTCTCTTTGACCGGGGTTTCAGCAGGCACCGGTGCTTCTGGTGCAGCCTCAGGTTGCAGCATTCCGGCAGGCAGAATGTCGGAGAAATCGGTTTCATCCGGCTGTTTGTCTGCTTGCGGCAGGTGCAGTGACTGGACTCGGTTGTTGAAGCGCTCCAGTGCGTCGCCAGTTTGGGGCAAGTGACCGGACAACAATTGCTCAACCCAGATATTCAGGCAATCACAACCCTCCTCCAGAGCCTGCACGCAGGCAACTGTGGCCTCGATACGGTTCGATGCAATGTGCTCGAGCAGAGTTTCCATTGCATGGCTTAAATCGCCCAGGCCGGAAAGTCCGGCCATCCTTGCGCCGCCCTTGAAGGTGTGAATTTCACGCTGCAGGTTCTGGATCAGCTTGCGGTCAGAGAGCTTATCCCGCCAGGTGTTGAGCAGCGTATCGCAGCGCTCGAGGACTTCCACAGCCTCTTCCAGAAAGATGGATATGATGCCGCCTTCCTCGATTTCGATGCGGTCACTTGCGGCGGCTTTTTGGGCCGGCTCAGCGGTAACCGCTTCGGTTTCAGGCTGTGGCTCTTCAGCCCTGGTTTCTGCTACTGTTTCCGCAACGGCGGAATCTTCCTGTTCAGCCAGTGCGGCCAACAGGTTCAATAAAGGTTGGTCATCGGTCGGGTAGCTGTCGGCGTTGCCGTTTTCGAGCACGTACAACCGCTGGTTAAAGCGATGCAGACAGGTCTGGATCGCAGTCGTTGCCATATTGCTGGCGGGACGATCCATTTTCTGCCGGTTCTCGAGATAAGCTTCCAGCGCCCTGGCGACATCAGCTTCCTGGCCGACAGGTGCCATTGCAAACGTTCCGGCCAGCGTGTGCACCGCACGCACCAGCCCGGTTTCTACCGCTTGGCGGTTGCCGGTCAGCAGGCCTTCGCAAAATTCCTGGAGCGTAGTGACATGTTGCTGGATTTCCGTCAACATGACTTCGCGCAGACCGGGATCGAGGCCGTCGCTGACAGGCTCAGGCGCGGCCGTTTCTGCGGTTGCCTCCTCAATCGGTGGGGGCTCGGTCGCAATGACATCGGTGGCTGCAGCGGTATCGGCAGCAGCCGTTCCATCGAGCGCCCTGGCGACCAGGGAGTCGGGCAGGGTGGCCTGCAGTTTCTGCAACTCGGGCTGATTGCCACCGCACAGCAGCCTGGCAAAGGCGGCAAGAGTCTTGATGCCATTCTCGTCCAGTTCGCTGGATTCACCAACTAGCCTGGCGCGCATCTCGTCCAGCGCAGCGACAGCGAGTTTGACGGTATCGCCCATGACCGGGTTGAAGCTGATTTTGTTTTCGATCAGCTTGTTGAGCAGTTCCTCGTACTTCCAGGATAAATCACCCACTTCCAGGGCACCGACCATGCGGCCGCTACCCTTGAGTGTATGGAATCCACGTCTCAGTTCAGCAATCGCCCTGGTATCAGCAGTATCAGTAAGCCAGTTCTCCAGGTTTTCGGCGAGCTGACGGCGAACGGCGTCAAACTCTTCCAGGAATATGCCCAGCATTGCCGGATCCATATCCGCGGTGACGGAACTGTCTGCCGGCTCTTCGGCAATTTCAACGGTTGCGGATGGCCTGCTGGGTAACCTGATTTCGGTAGCGGGTACTTCATCACCGCTGGAACTGGCTTCTGGCTGGCCTTCCAGCCGGTTCGCCATTATTTCGAGGAATCGATAACTGTCGCCCTGTTCATCCCGGCAACCCGCCAGGAAGAGCTCCAGGGCAGCGACTGCATCTGTGATCGCTTCGAGATCGTTCGCCCCGCTGTCCGCGGCACCCAGGGATGCGTTCAAAACCCGGATCAACTTGTCGGTCAGCGCAGCGACATCAGCTTGTTCGGCGACAGCGAGTGCGCCGGCGATCTGCGCCAGGCCATTTTCGAAATCTGCTTCGCTGTCACCGTCAAGACGCTTCTTCACGGCATCCTGAACTTCTTGAAGGTTACTGACGCACTCGTCGAGCATCTGGCTGAAAATGTGCCGCAACTCTTGTGGCGGCAGCGAGATTAATTTGCTGCTTGGTTCTGCCTCGACCGGTTCACCCAGCAACTGGATATGGGTATCCAGGATCGCTTCGACTTCCAGTAGCTTCTGGGCCAGCCCGAGCAACGGTGAATCGAGATCCATGTTGGTCACGGTGTCGGTTGCTTCCAGTGCAGGCAGCAAGCCCTCAACAGCCTTCGCCGGTACCGGCAAATTCAACATTTCCAGCGTATCGGCCAACTGCCGAAGAGAAGTTTTGCTATCGGCACGATGTTCCTGATCAACACGTCCGGTACGCAGCTCCATGTCAAGCGTGTCCTTGACCTGTGCAAGCTCTTCGCGCACGGCATCACCAATCGACCGAAACAGTCCGGCATCGCGACCGGTTACCGCACCCCTTGCCCGCAACAATGCATCGCGATCCGGTATCAGTTCATCGAGCTTGAAGCGCTTGCGCAACAGGTCGGTGGCTTTGCTTCCCTGACGGGCCTGCGCGGCATAGAACAACAGGGCCCTGGACAGAGCCGTGATGGTTTCCGTGGGAGCTCCGCTCTCTCCTCCTTCGATCATGGATTTGAGCGTCAGGTCGAGGCGGGCGAACAAGCGGCGCAGTGGCAGGTCGTTGTCGATAGCGCTGTCACGCAGCCCTTGCATGGTCAATTCCGCAATCCACCACAGCCGCCGTAATTCATTGCGTCCCAGGCGGATGTAGAGCGTCCGGCAGACTGCCTGCATCGGCTCAAGTAAGGCATCCCTGGACTGCTCATTGAGCCATCCAAGCAATGCAGTCTGGTACTGGCCACGAACCCGCTTTGAAAATGCTGCGAAGTCGGACGTCGCAACAGCATCTGCTTCACTACCGCTCAACTCGGGGATGATGATGTCGAGCTCCGGCGCAAACAGCGTCCCTTCAGACATCAGGGATTCATCGTACGTAGCACGCAGTTCATTCAGCGTTGGCAGCAGCAGGATAGGCAGATCTTCATGTCCTGCCTGCAAACGGTCCAGGTACGAAGGCAGCACGATGATGGCATCGGTCAGCGCATTCAGTGATTCATCACAATTGGCATTGCCGTTGTGCAGCATATGGCCGCCCACAGCAATCATTTCATCGGTGA
The DNA here is from genome assembly GCA_029859645.1 of Lysobacterales bacterium. GTDB lineage: Bacteria > Pseudomonadota > Gammaproteobacteria > Xanthomonadales > SZUA-36 > JAHEFT01. The sequence goes on from JAOUCS010000003.1 coordinate 66,587, forward strand.
GGATGCCCGCACCCTGCTGCTCCATCGTCAGGAAGGTCAGGTTGAGCTGCTCGAGCTCTTCCTGCACCATCATCAGCGGTTCGCGTTTTGTCGTATCCTCCGCGAATGCTTCCAGGTGCTCGCGCAGATTCTCCAGGCATTTGTCCAGATCTTCACGAACCCAGCCGATCGTCGAACCGGTTTTTGTGCCTTCAAGCATCATTTCCGTCACCTCGGGTTCTCGGCAGTTTGAAATCCGCGACCGATTCACTGAGCTTGTGCACGAGATCAGCAAGTCTGCCCATGGATTGTGCCGATTTGTCACTGCCTTCGGATGTTTTGATGGAAACATCCCGTATGCTGTTCATCTGCTCTGCGATCCGGGTTGCGCTTTCGGACTGTGACTGGGCTTCCTGGGCTATATCTTCGATCATTCGCGAGAGATCTTTTGAAACCGACTCAATCCGTTGCAGCGCTTCACCCGCGTCCTCGGCCTTTTCCGCACCAGAAACGACTTCTGAAGTAGTGCTTTCCATGGACACCACGGCTTCGGAGGTGTCTGCCTGGATATTCTGCACCAGCATCTCGATACGCCTGGTAGCATTGGTCGCTCTCTCCGCCAGCCGCTGAACCTCGTCAGCCACCACGGCAAACCCGCGGCCGGCGCCCCCGGCAGAAGCAGATTGGATCGCAGCGTTCAACGCCAGGATGTTGGTTTGCTCGGCGATGCCATTGATCAGTTCGACAATGTCTCCGATTTCCTGTGAGGATTCCCCCAAGCGCTTGATTCGCTTGGATGTATCCTGGATCTGGTCACGAATGGTGTCCATGCCCTTGATGGTCTGTTGCACCATTTGGGACCCACTGTGGGCAATGGCAACGGAACGCTGGGCCACTTCGCTCGATTCCCGTGAACGTTCCGCCATGCCATCGAATGATTCGGCCATCTCATGGATGGTGTCGGTAGCGGCCCGCACCTGTTCTGCCTGCTGTGTCGATGCAACGGCCAGGTTGCCGGTGGTTTCCATGGTTTCACTGGCTGATTCGGAAACGGTTTGGGCAGTGATATTGATGCCCGTAACGAGTTCCCTGAGCTGCTCTACCGCAAAATTGACCGAGTCTGCGATCGCCCCCGTCATATCGTCTGTTACGGTTGCCTTGACCGTCAGGTCACCGTCGGCCAGCGAACTCATCTCGTCCAGCAGCCGCATGATGGCCTGCTGATTCTTCTGGTTCTGCATGCCCGCTTCAACCGCGCGGCGCCGTTCCGCGGTGAGAAACGAACGGACCATCAAGGAGATGGATATCAGGATGACGATAAGCGCCAGTGATCCTGACCACAGCGATGGCCAGAGCCGTGTGCCTGAGCGGTGCAGGATATTGTCGGTCGCCTGTCGTGACGCGTCGAACATTTGCAGGCTATCGATGAAAATTTCATCGGCGGCCCCACGCACGGCCAGGATGTCGCTGGAGGAATTGAGCACGGTATCCAGCTGAGGGCGAGCGTTATCATACAGAAGCCGGGCTTCGTTGAGTGCCTTCAGGGCTGCTCTATTCTGGACCTGGGTCACGCCGACGGACCGGCTGCCCTGCAGCAACGCATCCATGGTTTGCTCCAGGAAATCAATTTCCTGTTTGAACTTGTCCGCTGCGGTGACCGAACCGGGGCCGCCCCGCAGCATTTCCTTCAGATGCCGAAGTATCCGGTCAGACAGCACCAACTGCCGGCCGGCAACAAAAACCTGGTTGCTGGGGGCATTACTCTTGGTCAGTTCACGCACTGCCTGGTCAGTGAGTTCCTGGATTTCCGGAATGACATCAATGAAGGAGCGGCTGGCCGCTGACAACTCAAGAACCAGTTGTTCACGTTCCAGGATGCTTTTCGCATTGGGGTCCATCCGGTTCCAGATCCGGTCGAGCGCCGCCACCGAGTCGGACATGGAGGTGGGCAATGCGGGCAGGGAGCGAATCGGGTCGCCGTTTTTAAGCGCTGCAACGCCATCGGCGATGATGCCGATGGAATCACCCATCTGGACGAACGCGCTGGTATTGCCCTCCACTGCTTCGAGAACGGATTTTGACAATTGCTGCGAATGGACCTGCAGATCGGTTGACAGCCTGATCCACTCCTGCTCGTTGCGGCTTTCTTTCGTGATCAGGAAAAAAGTGATAGCAACAAAGGCCAGCAGAAGGACCAGGAATCCAACCATGGTATACAGGCGTCCCGATTTTTGTTGGGTCGCGGGCTTAAAGTTTGTCGATGTCATATCCTGTTGCCCTTTCGCACGCTTCATGAAGAAACCTTTCTGGCGTGAGTGGCTTTTCCTCAATCGGGATTTAGTCCGCCGCGCCATTGAGAAACTCCGACGAATTGAAAAGTTGATCGAGATTCAGTTCCTGCCAGGATTCTGAACCGAGATTATGCTGTTTGCTGACAATTCCTGCCAGCGAGGGGCAATCTTCCAGTTCGGCAGGCACGGCATCGCTGTCAAGGAAGTGCCTTTGGCCGAATACTTCACCGATCAGCAGACCGATGGGCGCCTTGTTCAGGCTTGTTGCGAGGAGCCTCGTACGCGCCGTAACCGGCGTACGGCTGCCGGTCAGAAACCACGCAAGATCCACGACGGTCAGCAGTTCACCACGGACATTTGCCAGGCCTATGATCCACGGCTTGGCGCCCGGAACCGGTGTCGCCTGGGGGCACGGCAGGATTTCACTGATTCGGTCAATGTTGCAGGCCATGTTCGTGTCGCCGACACTAAACGTCACCCCGCTCCATTCTTCGGAGGCTCCATCACCGCTTCTTGCTCCAGGCGTATAGTTGGCGCTGCGCTTCTCGTATTCGAGCAGTTTGCCGAAAGCTGGATTTTTACCGTTCAGATTCATTCGTCCCTTCACTATCCTTGTTTGTGGACTTTCAATAAGAGCCTGGTTCAGGCTGCCGCATGCTGTGCGACCGCAGCGAGTAACTCCTCTTTGGTGAATGGCTTGGTGAGATAAAGGTCCGAGCCGACAACGCGACCTCGCGCCTGGTCAAACAAGCCATCCTTGCTGGTTAGCATGACGACAGGAGTAGACCTGTATTGCGTGTTGTTCTTAATAATGGCGCAGGTCTGGTAGCCATCCAGTCGTGGCATCATGATGTCCACGAAGATGAGGTCGGGGTTGTGCCGCGCGACCATCGACAACGCTTCGAACCCGTTTTCAGCCGTAACGACATCATAGCCCTCCGCCTTCAGCATGCTCTCTGCCGAACGCCTTATGGTCGAGCTGTCGTCTACTACAAGTATTCGTATGGAAGAGTGTTCGGCATTGCCGTTCATCTTTTCTAGCGTGTGTTCTTCAGTCATAAATCCATCCGTGGTTTGTCATCTGGTGCAGTCGCCTGTGGGCGCCAGCACGTGAACACTTCCCCCGATTCTATTCCGCCGGGACGTTTAAGTCTACCACTTTTGTATCCAGATTCCAGCAGTAACAAGAGCTTATGCAAAAAAGCTAAGATATATACTTCGATATAATTTGGATCAAAGCTCGGTTCGTCTGATAATAATGGACCCGAGCAAACGGCAATCAAGGACGGCTTTATGGTGGACGCCAGCAACAATCCAGGCAAGAGAATCCGAACGGGTGTGGTGATGGACCCGATCTCCGGCATTACAACCTATAAGGACTCCACATTTGCCATGTTGCTGGAGGCTCAGCGACGAAATCATGAAATCTGGTACATGGAGCCGGCCGATCTCAGTATCAGTGACGGCGTGGCCTTTGGGCATATGAGTCCACTGGAGGTTTGGGACAGCCGTGAAGATTGGTTTTCCCTGAACGATAGCGAACACCGTGAACTTGCAACCCTGGACATCTTGCTGATGCGCAAGGATCCGCCGTTCAACATGGATTATATATACATGACCTACGTGCTGGACCTGGCGGAGAAATCCGGGGTCAAGGTTGTGAACCGGCCGCAAGCGCTGCGCGATGCCAACGAAAAGTGCTTTATTACCCGGTTTCCACAATGCTGTGTGCCGGCCTTGATCAGCCGGAATTCTGCCGAGATCAAGTCTTTTGTGGCTGAGCATGGGCTGAGCGTTGTAAAACCGCTGGATGGTATGGGTGGCGAGTCCATTTTCCGGGTTCAGCCTGAAGATCCAAATCTTAACGTTATCCTTGAAACCATTACCGACAAGGACTGTGAGTTGGTGATGGTGCAGAAATATATACCGGAGATCACACAGGGCGACAAACGCATTCTCCTGGTCAATGGCGAACCAGTGCCCTATGCATTGGCCCGGATTCCGGGCGCTGGAGATTTTCGCGGTAATCTGGCCAAAGGCGGTACCGGTAAGGGTGTGGCATTGACGGAGCGGGATTACTGGATTTGTGAACAGGTTGCGCCTGAACTGATACGAAGGGGTATAGTATTCGCGGGCCTGGACGTGATTGGCGACTGGCTGACAGAAATCAATGTCACCAGTCCGACCTGCATCCGGGAACTGGATGAGCAATTTGGCCTGAACATCGCTGGAAGTTTGTTTGACGCATTGGAGCGGTAAGGCTGTTTGAGGAAGTTCTGTCGGCATGATGCTGGATACAAATAGTTACACGTCCTGGACACAGGACCGTTTCATGGTGTTTCTCGTCTTGGCAGTGGCCTTGCACGCGCTGCTGTTCCTCGGTGTCAGTTTTGGTCTTTCACTGAACCCTGTGCCCCGCCTGGCGGATACGCTGGACGTCGTGCTGGTTCAGTGGCGTTCGGAAGAGGAACCTGAAAAGGCCGATTATCTTGCCCAGGCAACGCAGACGGGCGGCGGTGAAACGACTGAAAAATCGCGGCCCTCTGAAGCCGCTAGCGGTGCAATTCCTGTGCCTGTGCAGGGACAGGATCTGCAGCAGGCCGTTGAGCAACTGCCCGCACCGGAGGTGGATGTCAGGGAAATCGTGGCCCTGGAAACAGAACAGGCAGCCGACCTGCAACAAACTGCAGTGGAGCAGCCGGACTTCGAACAGCCGGATGCAACCCGCCTGATGCAGCAGAGTATGGAATTGGCCAGCTTGCAGCCGGAATTGAGCCGCCAACGGCAATCCGTCTCACGTTTACCCAAGCGTGAGTTCATTTCCGCCAATACCAAGGAATATGAGTTCGCGAGTTATATGAGCGCCTGGGTGTCTAAAGTGGAGCGCGTCGGCAATCTGAACTATCCCAGTGAACTGCGAAGACAGAAACTGCACGGAGATCTGATCCTGACGGTGGGGATATTCCAGAACGGAACGGTCGAGAGTATCGATGTAAAGCGCAGCTCCGGCATTCGGGAGATCGATGATGCCGCCATCCGGATCGTGCAGATGGCAGCACCCTACGCACCGCTGCCGGACAACATAACGGAACGAGTGGATATCCTGCACATTACGCGTACCTGGCGCTTCGAAGCGGCGTTTGGCTCGGACTGAAGACCTATCGAATCAGGTTTCTTCCTGACCGATCCACTTTTTGACCTTTGGCGCGCGGTACTGCGCGAATCGCCGGATCAGGTTCGCCGGATCTTCATCCATCATGATCATCGGCCGGTATTCCGGCTTGACGAACTGTTCCCTGATGGCTTTATCCAGGAACGCAAACAGGTCGTCATAATAATGGCTGACATTGAGCAGACCACAGGGTTTTTCATGAAAACCGAGTTGCGCCCAGGTCAACATTTCGAAAATTTCCTCGATAGTTCCCCAGCCCCCGGGCAGTGCGATGAAGCCATCCGACAACTCCGCCATTTTCGCCTTGCGTTCATGCATGGAATCAACCACAAGGAGATCGTCAAGGCCCTGGTGTGATACTTCCTTGGTCGCCAGGGCATGGGGGATCACGCCGATGGCGCGACCGCCGTTAGCCAGTATGGCGTCCGCCACGGCACCCATGACGCCGACACTGGCGCCGCCATAAACCAGCCCCAGACCCTGTTCCGCCAGTTCCCGCCCCAGTCTCTGTGCAGCCTCGCAATAGTCTTGCAGGCGACCGGGATTGGAGCCACAGTAAACGCAGATGTTTTTCATGGAACTCATTCTAAACGGTTTTCAAGGACCACTTTCCAAGCTTCCATTTTCTGCTCCAGGCTCATCCCGGCATGCGCGGGACTGGTGGATGGAAGGCGAGCCAGCGGAAGGCCTGCCGGAACTGAGCCAAGCAATGGCAGCACCCGCCTGAGATAAATGGATTCGGCTTTCGCCCCGTTGAAGAAAACCCGGGAGATGTGGGGGTGAGCAGCAAAAAAAGACGGGAAGTCGTTGATGATCATGCTGCTTTCTTCAATCGCTGAGTCCAGGCTTCCGGGCCTGAAGCAGGCCTGCAGTACGTCCCAGACCGCGATACCGCGGTCAGCAAGGGCATGCTTCATTGCATCATAAGCGCCCGGGTCGATATCGAACAGCCGGCACATGATAGGCCAGAACGCATTGCGCGGGTGCGCATAGTACCGTTGTTGCTCGAGCGATTCACGGCCGGGCATGCTGCCCAGGATCAGCACGCTTGCGTGTTGCATTGCAATAGGTGCAAACCCGCAGGCTTCTGACATTAATCCCCGCCTCAGGCCCGCAATGAAGCGAGCCAGTTTTCCAGTATCACTTGTGCCGCCATCGCGTCCAGCCGGGAGGAGTCTTTACGCCTGAGCTGGCCACTTGCTCTGCCCTCGATAAAACGTTCTTCCGCAGCCCTGGAACTGAGCCGTTCATCGGCGAAATGGGTTTCAAGCGAATATCTTTCGTGCAGGGCGGCGCCGAATGCCCGGGCGGCTTTCGACATATCGGTTTCATCGCCCTCAGCGCCCAGCGGTAGCCCGACCACCAGGGTTGATGGCTTCCACTCTGCTACCAGTCGGTCGATCACCTGCCAATCCGGCTGCTGCCGGTGGCTCACGGTTAGCAAGCTGTTGGCGGTCCAGGTCGCGGTCTGGCCGATAGCTACACCAATGCGGCGAAAACCAAAATCAAAACACATGATGTATCCGCGGGGGTGCGCGGTTTCAGGCATGGCCAGCATCCGAATGCAGCCGTTCTATATTGATGCCGAGACGTCCCAGCGCCTCATCGAAGCGATTGGGCAAGGGAAGATCAAAAACGATGTCCGTGTCTGCTGATACAGAGAGCCAGGCGTTTGCCAGCATCTCTCCTTCCAGCTGGCCGCCACCCCATCCGGCATACCCCAGGGCGACAAGATATTTTTCCGGCCCGGACTCCGCTGCGATATCGGCCAGCACATCACGGGAGGTGGTCACCATGATGTCGCTACCGACCGGCATGCTTGATTCGTAACCCGGTTTCGGGCTGTGCAGCACAAAGCCCCGGTCCGGCGCCACCGGTCCGCCTTCCAGCACCGGCAGGTTGCGAATCTGTTCGCTGCCGCAATCGAGGTTCAGCTGGGAAAATATCTCGCCGAGTGTGAAATTGGAGAGCCGATTGATCGTAATTCCGATCGCTCCGGCTTCGTTGTGCTGGCACATCAGGGTCACGCTGCCGACAAAATTTGAGTCCACCATGCCCGGCATAGCCAGCAACATCTGCTGTTCCAGGTACCCGCTTGCCATGGTTTCATTCGCCTTGTCCATGCTTCCCAGATTGAGCTTTTGCAAAACATTTTTCAAGTGCTGCTTGCTACAATGTGAACATCATGGCCCAGCGAACCCGCGAACCGCAAAAATCTGACGGCAGCCCCGAACACTATCGTCCCGTGCGCAGTTTTGTATTGCGGGCGGGGCGGTTGACGGATGGTCAGAAGCGGGCGCTTGAGGAGTTGTGGCCACTGTATGGGATAGCCGGGGGCACAGATGCAGTCGAATTTGACGTCCTGTTTGGCAACGATCATCCGGTCATTCTTGAAATCGGTTTCGGCAATGGTGACGCTACCTGGCAAATGGCCCGCAATGAACCGGGCCTGAATTTCCTCGGTGTGGAAGTCCATAAGCCTGGTGTTGGGCACCTCCTTTTGAAAATTGAAGAGTATGAAATCAGCAACCTGCGTATTGCCTGCGAAGATGCCGTCGAGTTGCTTCGCCAGCGGATTACCAGCCATTCACTGAGTGGCGTGCGGATTTATTTTCCCGACCCGTGGCCGAAAAAAAGACATCACAAACGCCGTATCATCCAGCCTCCGTTCGTCCGCTTGCTGGCCGAAAAGATGAAGCCATCCGCCATCCTGCACCTGGCTACCGACTGGGCGCCCTATGCCGAACATATGCTGGACGTGATGCAGTGCAGTCCCGCATTTGAAAATCTGGCGGCAGCTGGCGGCAGGGTTCCACGACCGGAGTGGCGCCCGCAAACCAAGTATGAAAAAAGAGGTGAGCGCCTCGGTCATGAAGTGTACGATCTCGTATTCAGGCGTCGGCCTGAAACGGAGCGTGGTGAATAGATGGAAACCGGACTGACACTTTCGGCGGACATGGTGCTGGTCCTGCTGATCCTTACCGCAACGATCGGGTTGTTCGTTTCAGAGCTGGTGCGTGTAGACATTGCAGCGATCCTGGTGATGGTGGTGATCGGCCTGTTTGGCCTGGTGCCGCCAACCGACCTGTTCAATGGTTTTGCTTCCAATGCGGTGCTCTCCATTATTGCGGTGATGATACTGGGGGCGGGTCTCGACAGGACGGGCGTGATGAGCGTTGTGTCTGCTTTCATCCTGAAAGTGGGGGGTAAAACGGTAGCCCGAATCGTTCCGTTGGTGTCGGGAACGGTTGGATTGATTTCAGGCATCATGCAGAACGTGGGCGCTACGGCGCTTTTCATGCCGGTGATGTCCCGAATTTCCACCCGCACAGACATTCCGCTGTCCCGGCTGTTGATGCCGATGGGAACCTGCGCCATCCTCGGCGGCACGCTGACAATGGTCGGGTCTTCACCACTGATCCTGCTCAATGACCTGATCGAAAATGCCAACGAGTCCCTGCCGCCAGGTGTACAGACCCTGGAAACTTTTCATCTTTTCGACGTGACGCCGGTCGGCATCGCGTTGCTGGCGGCGGGTATCCTGTATTTCCTGATCGCGGGAAAGTTTCTGCTGCCACAGTCCAGGCAGCAGGCCAGCGGCGTACCGGCCAAGACCAAGGCCTATTTTGCCGATGTCTATGGTATCAAGGGCGATATCTACGAGTTACTGGTCACCGTTGACAGCCCGCTCGTGGGGATGACGATCGCCGACGCTGAACAAATGGAGGGCGCCCCCATGCTGCTGGCTATCCGGAATACCGATGAGCCCAGGCTGGCGCCGCCATCGGATGAAATGATCTGGGTAGGGACCATCCTCGGCGTGATGGGTACACGTAACGTGGTGGGCCAGTTTGCGCTGGATAACCAGTGCCGCGTGCAACCGAGGCTGCGAACCTTTGGTGGACTGTTCAATGCAAGCCGCGCGGGTATTTCCGAAGTCGTCATTCCGCCCGGTTCCCGGCTGGTGGGCCAGACTGTGGGCGAATCCCGTTTGCGCAATCGCTATGGAATCAGTGTGCTGGCCATCAATCGCCGGGGCGAAGTCATGACGGAAGGTGTGCGGGACGCAGTGCTTGAAACCGGCGATTGCCTGGTCTCCCACAGCACCTGGAGGGATCTGTCAGCGGTCGGCAACGAGCGTGATTTCATCGTGGCCACCGACATTCCGAAAGAAGAACAGCGGCCGCAGAAAGTCAGTTACGCACTGGTGTTCTTCGCGATCTCCATAAGCATGATCATCTTCTCGGATTACCGACTGTCGATATCACTCCTGGTCGGAGCGATGGGCATGGTTTTAAGTGGCGTGCTCAGCATGGATGAAGCGTACCGTTCAGTCAGCTGGAAAACGGTTTTTCTGCTGGCCAGCCTGATTCCACTGGGACAGGCAATGGAGAGGACCGGCACCGCGGCGTGGATCGCACAGGAAATCATGGTGATCCTCGGAGACGTTCCGGAGCTCGCCATACAGGTGGCGCTGGCCGTGCTCGCCACCGTGTTCAGCCTGGTCATGTCCAACGTTGGCGCGACCACTATCCTGGTGCCGATTTCAGTCAGTATCGCCCTGGCCACAGGAGCCAATCCGGCGATGTACGCCTTGATCGTGGCGCTCTCCACCTCCAACGCGTTCATTCTGCCCACCCACCAGGTCAACGCGTTGATCATGGGCCCGGGCGGTTACCGGGTTGCTGATTTTATCCGCGCAGGAAGTCCGATGAGCGTGATCTTCATCGTCGTCATGTTGTTCATGGTCAATCTGCTTTACTAGGTCCCAAATCATGCCCTACTACATTGCACCGCCTCCGATGAATCCCCTGACCCGCTTGCTGGCGGGAGTTCTCGCGGTGCTCGCTTTGGTCGGCGCCTTTTTTTTCGGCTTTTTTATTCTCATTTTCGCGCTTGGCTTTGGCCTGGTCGGTTGGTTGGCGCTGTCGCTACGGTTGTGGTGGTTGCGCCGCAAAAACCCTGCTGCCCCGGCGCCGGGAAAAGATCGGGCGGACGATGTCATCGATGCCGACTACCGGGTGGTATCCCGCAAGGATGAAGAATAGAAATTTCGCCCCTATAATGAAATAAAGCAGCCGCAAGGAAACCAGCATGTCTACAATTTCAGATATCCTCGATCTCAAGGGCCGGAACGTTCTCACCATTGCCAGCTCCGCATCGGTGCTGGAGGCCATCGGCAACATATCGGAGGCGAACGTGGGCGCTATCGTGATTCAGGACGGGGATCAGCCTGAAGGTATTTTCACCGAACGTGATTACCTTCGTAAAATTGCGCTCGAAGGCAGGTCATCGAACAGCACGCTGGTTTCCGAAGTGATGTCTTCTCCGCTGATTACCGTGGAACCCACCGAGTCAATCCACTCGGCGATGGAAACGATGACCGGGCGTCGCTGCCGTCACCTGGTCGTGGTGGAAGGCGGCGCCATGGTGGGAATTGTCTCCCTGGGTGACCTGGTAAAGCACTTGCTGCAGGAAAAAGAAGCCGAAGTAGAACAACTCTCGAGCTACATTTCGGGCAATTACTGATCCTTCTTTTTCATGGCTTTCCTGACGGCTTCGCGGGCGTCGCTAGCGTTGCCTCCTTTGCGATATTGATCCATGACGATGGATTCGACCTGATTGAGAACACTGTCCATGGAGCCCGCGGGGTGAGAGACGCCTAACGGCGGCTGATGCCCAAAAAGGTTGATCCAGCGTTCGCTTCGCCTGCCCAGTTGCAGAACCCTGCGGAACTCGCGGTCGCAGTCTTCGCCACCGCGCAACAGGCCGATCAGCGCGGCCAGTAAGGAAACCGGTATCAGCAGGGCGTCACGAAAGCCGTCCGCCAGCAATTTTAATTGCAGGACGGCGGCATCTCGCGCCAGCTCGAAGCGAGGGTTGTTGTCAGTCTCGTTCATGGCAAAATATTCTCTTATGTTTGCACTATCGTAACCTTCGGAGGTCATTGATGAAATATCTTCACACCATGGTCAGGGTAACCGACCTGGAAGAGTCACTGGATTTTTACTGTAACAAGCTCGGGCTGGTGGAGCTGCGCAGGAGTGAAGTGCCGCAGGGACGATTCACGCTTGTCTTTCTTGCAGCTCCCGGGGATGAAGACGCCCAGGTTGAATTGACCTACAACTGGGACCCGGAAGAATACAGCGGCGGCCGGAACTTCGGCCATCTCGCTTACGCGGTAGACAACATTTATGCCAGTTGCCAGCAATTGATGGACGGCGGCGTCACCATCAACCGCCCGCCCCGTGACGGGCGGATGGCTTTCGTGCGTTCTCCGGACGGCATTTCCATCGAGCTGTTGCAACACGGTGATGCGCTGCCGCCTGCTGAGCCCTGGGCCTCCATGGAGAACTCGGGCTCCTGGTAGTGGCTACCGCCGGCTACAGCAAATAAATGGTTGCCAGCAATCCGCTTATCGTCATCGTGATGGTGTAAGGCAACGCCAGTAAGACCATTCTGCCGTAACTGAGCCTGATCAGCGGCGCCAGCGAAGAAGTCAGCAGGAACAGGAACGCAGCCTGGCCGTTTGGCGTGGCCACGGACGGAATATTGGTGCCGGTGTTGATCGCAATGGTGAGTTGCTCGAAATGCTCCCGGGAAATCGAGCCGGCCTCGAATGCCTGGAAGACCTCGTTGATGTATACCGTGGCCACAAAAACGTTATCCGATATGGCCGAAAGAACACCGTTCGCCATGAAAAACACCGGGACCTGTAATTCGTGGTCCAGTGAGAAAACAAACTGGATAACCGGTTGAAAGAGGTGCTGGTCATGAATGACGGCGACAATTGCAAAAAATACGACCAACAGGGCCGTAAACGGTAGTGCTTCCTCGAAGGCATGCCCCAACCGGTGTTCCTCGACGATACCGGTAAAAGCCGTCGCAAGCACGATCACCGCCAGGCCGATCAGCCCGACTTCGGCCCAGTGGAATGCCAGGGCGACGACCAGGAACAGCACGACCAGCATCTGGACCGCGAGTGAGGCGCGCTGGCGGTTGGTTCTTTTCTCGTCCTCGAGCCGGTCATACTCTTCGAGGATACGCCTCGCCGCTAAAGGTAATTGTTCTCCGTAACCCAGGATTTTGAATTTCTCCACGGCAACGCAGGTCAGCATGCCGACGATGAACACCGGGATGCTCACGGGTGACATCCGGACGAAAAATTCGCCGAACTCCCAGCCTGCAATTTCACCAATCAGCAGGTTCTGTGGTTCACCCACCAGCGTGCACACGCCGCCCAGCGCAGTACCCACCGCGCCATGCATCATCAGATTGCGCAGGAAGCCACGGTACTGATCCAGGTCCTGGCGGGTCTCGGCGCCGATTCCCGAATCGTCAGCGTGGTCGTGATCATCGTCGAAGCCCTTGCCCGAGGTGACTTTGTGGTACACACCGTACAAACCGGCGGCGACGGTGATGATCACAGCGGTTACGGTCAGGGCGTCAAGGAATGCCGACAATACTGCAGCAACGAATGAAAAAAGCAGTGACAGCATGAGCTTGGAGCGCACCCGGATCAGCAGCTTGGTGAAAATAAAAAGCAGCAAGTCTTTAAGGAAGAAGATGCCGGCGACCATGAAGATCAACAGCAGAATGACTGCGAAATTGGCTTCAGTCTCATGATAAATCGTCGTGGGTGAAGTCATTCCCATGATCACGGCTTCAATCGCCAGCAGGCCGCCCGGTTGCAGCGGGTAGCACCTGAGCGCCATGGCCAGGCAAAAAATGAATTCTGCCACTAACAGCCATCCCGCAACGAACGTTCCCATGGTGATCATGACGATGGGGTTCATGATCAAAAAAATGATTATGGTCAGCTTGTACCACTCGGCGGCATGGCCGAGAAAATTATGCAATATTGATTTTGCGATTGTTTCAGGCATTAATTTCCTCGAGGAATTCTGAGATCAGGAGCAAGCAATTCTATAGTGTCTTGCAGGCTTTGCACCAGTTTCATTTTCATCTGCTAATCAAAGTCAATTATTTTGCTTTGCCCGGGCAACTTCGTTAGAATACATATCTCTTTATCTTGATTAAAAGATGTAATTTTTGAGGAAAAGCAAAATGAGCGATTACCTGTTTACTTCTGAATCGGTTTCAGAGGGCCATCCTGACAAGGTTGCAGACCAGATTTCTGACGCGGTCCTGGATGCAATCCTGAGGGAAGATCCGCAAGCACACGTGGCCTGCGAGACGTTCGTCAAGACGGGCGTGGCGATCATTGGTGGAGAAATCACCACCAGTGCCTGGGTGGACCTGGAAGAACTGATCAGGAAAGTGATCGTAGATATTGGCTACGATTCCTCGGAAGTCGGTTTTGATGGCCATACCTGTGCCGTCATGAACATCATCGGCAAGCAATCACCCGATATCGACCAGGGTGTGTCTCGTGAGCGCCCGGAAGATCAGGGGGCCGGAGACCAGGGCCTGATGTTCGGTTATGCAACCAATGAGACAGACGTCTTGATGCCGGCGCCGATTTACTATGCCCATGAACTGGTAAAGCGCCAGAGCGTGGTGCGGCGCACGACCGAAGACGGTACCTATCACCTGCGCCCGGATGCCAAGAGCCAGGTGACTTTCCGTTACCAGGACGGCAAGCCCGTGGGTATTGATGCCGTGGTTCTGTCTTCGCAACACAACGCGGCATCCAGCCAGGACGATTTACGTGAACTGGTGATGGAAGAAATCATCAAGCCGGTGCTTCCGGCGCACTGGCTGAACGGTAATACCAAGTACCACATCAATCCGACCGGACGTTTCGAGGTTGGAGGGCCGGTGGGCGATGCAGGCCTCACGGGCCGGAAAATCATTGTAGACACGTACGGCGGGATGGCACGGCACGGTGGCGGCGCCTTTTCCGGAAAAGATCCGTCCAAGGTCGACAGATCAGCAGCCTACGCTGCCCGTTACGTGGCTAAAAACATCGTCGCCGCAGGCCTGGCTGACCGCCTCGAAATCCAGGTTTCCTACGCGATTGGCGTCGCCGAGCCTACCTCGGTCACCGTCGATACGTTTGGCACCGAGCACATTCCGGCCAGGCAGATCGAGCAGATCGTGCGCCAGGAGTTTGATCTCAGGCCGTACAGCATCATCCGGATGCTGGACCTGATCCAGCCGATATATCAACCCCTGGCGGCCTACGGGCACATGGGCCGTGAAGATTTGAACGTCAAGTGGGAAGCTGTTGATCGTGTTGAGCAAATTCGCTCCGCGGCCGGGCTTTGATACCGCTTCCAATTAAGGAGACAAGTGAATGAGCGCTGTAATTGAAGAATTGAAGAAACACGACTACTACGTCGCCGACATTGCGTTGGCCGAATTCGGGCACAAGGAAATTTCCATAGCGGAAACGGAGATGCCCGGCCTGATGGCGCTGCGCGAGGAATACCGCGATGAGCAACCCCTGAAAGGCACCCGCATTGCCGGCAGTCTGCACATGACCATCCAGACGGCCATGCTGATTGAAACCCTGAAAGACCTGGGCGCTGATGTCCGCTGGGCGTCCTGCAATATCTACTCCACCCAGGATCACGCTGCTGCAGCCATTGCCGCGGAGGGTACTCCAGTCTTCGCTTTCAAGGGTGAGACGCTGGACGAATACTGGGAGTTCACGCACCAGATCTTCAATTGGGGCGCCGGCGACAGGGATGAAGATTTCGCCAACATGATCCTGGACGATGGTGGCGATGCTACGCTGCTTCTGTACCTGGGCGCGAAGGCGGAAAAGGATATTTCCGTGCTGGACAACCCTTCCAGCGAGGAAGAAGTAGCCCTGTTCAACTCCATTCGCAAGCGTCTGGATACCCGCCCGGGTTGGTATTCAAAGGCTCTCAGCCAAATCAAGGGCGTCACGGAAGAAACGACCACGGGCGTGAAAAGGTTGTACCAGATGGCGCAGGATGGTGAGCTGCCTTTCCCGGCGATCAACGTCAACGATTCGGTCACCAAGTCCAAGTTCGACAACCTTTACGGTTGCCGCGAGTCTCTGGTCGACGGCATCAAGCGCGCCACCGACGTCATGGTGGCAGGCAAGATTGCCCTGGTGGCCGGTTACGGTGATGTCGGCAAAGGCTGCGCGCAATCGCTGAAAGGCCTGGGTGCCACCGTCTGGGTGACGGAGATTGATCCGATTTGCGCCCTGCAGGCAGCGATGGAAGGTTTTCGCGTTGTGACCCTGGAGCAGGCCGCGGACAAGGCGGACATTTTCGTCACTGCGACCGGCAATTACCATGTCATCACGCACGACCATGTGGCGGCCATGAAGCACCAGGCGATCGTCTGCAATATCGGTCATTTTGATAACGAAATCGATGTGGCCAGCCTCAAGCAGTACGAATGGGAAAACATCAAGCCGCAAGTTGATCAGGTGATTTTTCCGGATGGCAAGCGAATCACCTTGCTGGCCGAAGGGCGGCTGGTGAACCTGGGTTGCGCTACCGGGCATCCCAGCTTCGTGATGTCTGCTTCTTTCACCAACCAGGTACTGGCCCAGATGGAGTTGTGGAATCGCGGCGACCATTATGAAAACCAGGTATACGTCCTGCCAAAACACCTGGATGAGAAGGTTGCCCACCTGCATCTTGAAAGAATCGGCGCCACTCTGACTGACCTGACAGAAGAGCAGGCGAAGTACATCGGCGTAGAGGCCAGCGGCCCGTACAAGCCGGATCACTATCGCTACTGATTCTTGGCTGCACCGCGAATATCGTTCGAGTTCTTTCCGCCAAGGACGGCGGAACAGAAGCTGATTCTTGAGTCGACCTGGCAAAAGCTGGCGCCGCTGAAACCGGATTACCTTTCGGTTACTTTCGGTGCCGGTGGGTCGACGCTCGAAGCGACCCGGGACGCGGTGCAGGACCTGTCACGTTCTACCCGGGTGCCGATCGCACCGCATATCTCCTGCATGGCCCAGAGCCGGGAAATGTTGCATGACATCCTGAAGTCGTACCAGCAGACAGGGATTCAGCGCCTGGTGGTATTGAGGGGTGACAGGCCGGACGGGTTGGCAGGTCCGGGTCCGTTTCAGTATGCCAACGAACTGGTGGGCTTTATCCGGCGGGAGTTTGGGTCTTTCTTTCACATCGAAGTGGCCTGTTACCCTGAGATCCATCCAGAGTCCGATTCACCCCAGTCTGAATTGTTTTACTTCAAACAAAAAGTTGAAGCGGGCGCCAACGGGGCCGTGTCTCAGTATTTCTACAATCCGGACAGCTATTTCCGTTTTCTGGATGAGTGCAGCGCCGCCGGTATCGATATCCCGATTACACCTGGCATTATGCCCATCACCAATTACCATCAGCTGGCCCGTTTTTCCAATATCTGCGGTGCAGAAATCCCTCAATGGATTCGCCGCAGGCTGGAAGCTTTCGGTGACGATGGTGCATCGATTCGGGCTTTTGGCCTGGACGTCGTGACGGCCCTGTGTGAGCGATTACTGCAGGGTGGGGCGCCCGGATTGCATATCTATACCCTGAACCGTGCTAATGCGAGCTTCCTGCTGTGGCAACGGCTCAATTCAGGGGTTTCCTGACGCAAATCATCCGGTTTTTGACCCCTTTGTGGTTGACTGAGTCTGGAGCAAGCTCCGTTTATGCCGATCCCACAACAGGAGAAATTATTGATGAACAGGACCGCCTATAAACTTCTGCTGGCCAGCCTGTTAACCGCGGGGTCTGGTGTTGCCATGGCGTGCGAATACAAGGCTGGAGAGACTGAATTCGTCGACTATGCCACTTGCCGCTACGGCGAAGAGGCCATCGTGGTTGTTGACCTGCCGCAAGGTTCCAGCTGGGACCATTGCGTTTATCAACTGGAAGCCTTCAGGCCTGAGAAACTGCTGGCCGTGACCAAGGTGCGCAACGGCAAGGAAGAGCACAGTATCAATTCGCGAGGTAATATCGGAAACCCCTGCTACCTGACCAAGCAGCAGTGCGACAAGGCGCTGGACGCGTTCCAGGCCAGCCAGAACTGAGCGGGCTTATTCGTCCCTGAAAATGGCAACGTAAACGTTGCCGCTGGTGTCTATGCTTGCGCGGTACATGCCGGGCGTGTTGAAAGTCAGCGCGATCTGACCTTGCCGGTCGACTGCGATAACGCCGCCGCTTCCGCCCATCTCGACCAGTTGCCCCATCACCACTTCATGTGCGGCTTGCCCCAGGTCCTGGCCTTGCAATTCAACACGCGAGCAGATGTTACGTGCGACGGTAGCCCGGATAAAGTACTCGCCGTGGCCGGTTGCGCTGACAGCGCAGGAACGGTTATCGGCATAGGTGCCCGCACCAATTATGGGTGAGTCACCAACCCTTCCCCATTGCTTGTTGGTCATACCGCCGGTTGACGTTGCCGCAGCCAGGTTGCCCTGGGAATCCAGTGCGACCGCGCCCACGGTGGAGAACCAATGATCAGGGGATTCGGACAGGAAACTGGCGGAAGGGTCGGGACTGGCCTGTGCTTTTTGCAACTGTTGCCAGCGATACTCGGTATAAAAATACGCGTCGTCTTCAAACTCAATACCGTGCTGTCTGCCGAATTTTTCGGCGCCTTCACCCATTAGCATGACATGTGGAGAGGCGGTCATCACTGCTCTTGCCAGTAAAACCGGGTTGCGGACGTTGTGGACCGCTGCCACTGCGCCGGCATCCAGGCTGGCACCATCCATGATCGAAGCATCCAGTTCATTCTTGCCTTCCGAGTTAAAAACTGCACCCTTGCCGGCATTAAAATGTGGAGAATCTTCGAGCAGAGTGATCGCCCGGGTGATGGCATCCAGGCTGGTGCCTCCCGCGGACAGGATGGCATGTCCTGCCCTGACGGCGTTTTCCAGCGTCTGCCGGACTTCCTGCTCCCGCTCCGGACTGAAGTCTTCTTTGTTGAGTGTGCCGGAGCCGCCGTGAATAGCGATGGCCACCGGATTCAATGATTCTTTTGCCTGGACCATGGAAAAACCTCCTGTCATGGCGGTGAGCAGCAATAAAAGCTTCAGATGCCCGGTCATAAGGCTATTCCTGATTGCAGCCAGTGCAGGGCTGAGTAAACCTTCGGGTCAAGCATCTTGCCGGCATTGCGCTGCTCGGTTAACCAGTCATCCACGGCATCGAGCGGAATGGTGTGTGTAATGATGTTTTCACTGTCATCACCGCCACCCGGTCCCGTTCGGGTCAATCCTTCCGCCACGATGAAAGAGATGATTTCATCACTCATGCCCGCCGAACTCGGGCACTGCATGAGGAGTTCCATGTGAGCCGCGGAGAAGCCGGTCTCCTCCTGAAGTTCACGAGCGGCTGCCACCAGGATCGATTCATTGGGATCGTCGTTATCTCCGACCAGGCCTGCGGGAATTTCAATTACGAAGGAAGCGACGGGTTTGCGGAATTGCTCCACCAGGACGATCTCATCTTCCGAGGTAACCGCAACCAAGGCCACCACGTTAGAGGCATTGCACCTGCTGACGAATTCCCAGCCGTCTCTTTCCAGCATGCTGAGGTAACGACCTCTGAAGTGCAATGTGTCATTTTTCATGAATTCAAATACCCGGTGTCTCTGATAAACTGGGAAGATTGTAGCTGCAAGGCGGATAGAATCATACGGTCCACTGCTGCAGGAACTTAAAGGTATCTTTTTGTTCAAAGATAGCCACGATAACGGACAACTCGAATTTTCAAGGAATTATCATGCCCAGAAACCCTTTGACCGGCATTGTCCTGGCAATGTCCTTTTTGCTGTTTTCGTTTCCTCTGCTGGCCAAGGATTCAGACGCAGGGACAGAAGCCCGCGAGATCGCGTCACTCGAGCAGCGCTCCGTGGAAGCCTTCGAGGCTGAAAAGTGGGCTTCAGCCTACGCAGCAAACGTCAAGTTGAACCGGCTTCGGCCCGGTGAGATCGAGTACCTGGTTAACGTAGTGCGCGCCTGTGGAATGCTGGACCGGAAAACCACGGCCTACCACTTCATGCTGGAGATGCAAAAAGAGGGCATGTCGTTTGATTTCAACGACGTCGCCGAAACCAGGCTCATCCGTGACACGGAAGCTTATGAATACATCAATGACCTGCTGGTCAAAGCCGGTGAGCCTGCCGGTACTGGCAGGCCGGTATTTACCTTGCAGGGACAGCCCGCGAACTTCAGCGCCATGGCCTGGGACCCAAGCCGTAAAAAGTTCCTGGTGGGAACGATGGATACAGGCCGTATCCTGGCGGTTTCCGACACAGGCGAGACGGAGTTGCTGGCTGAGCCTGGGAAATCGAAAGGCTGGTGGTCAGTAACCGGCCTGGCCGTTGATCCAGAGCGTGACCGATTGTGGGTCGTCAGCGCCGCCAACCCGGCTTTTACAGGGGCCAGGGAAGATATCGTTAACCAGTCGGTCTTGTTGGAGTTCGAGCTGGCATCCCTGAAATTGCTGGCAAGTTTCGATGCACCGGCTGATGGTTTGAAGCATGCTCTGGGCAGTATGGCCGTGGCGGACGATGGTACCGTTTATGTGGTCAATCATGCAGATCCGGTCATTTACCGGAAAGTACCCTATGGCGACGTGCTGGTGCCGTTCTTTACCAGCCCTAATCTGCGCAGTCTTTCAGATATTGCCGTCACAGAGAATAACAGCAGAATTTTTGCCACCGACGTCGCGAAAGGCGTGCTGGTCATAGATCCGGTCGCTGAGCAGGCGGCGTATTTGAGCGGGCCGGAATCCATGAATCTGGCTGAAGCGACCGCCATCGAATACCGCAATGGCCAGTTGTTCATCGTACAGGGCGGATTTTCACCACAACGAGTAGTACGGCTTGACCTTGATGGCGTCAGTGGAACGGTTGTTGAGGCCGTCAGCCCAATGGCCATTGCCCTTAAGGAATTTCATCGGCCAGCGGTGAGCGCCATCCGTGATGATGACCTGTTTTATTTTGCCAATACCGGCCAGCCCGACGCTGACGGGGCGATCGTCGTCAGTACACCGCTGAGCGCAGGGAGTGAAGTTACCCCTCCGGACATGCGCCAATTTGAAGAGGCCTTGCGTTCCCGGACCCAGTAAAAGGAGGATATTGCATGGCCTTACCCCCTGTTTACCTGGTTGACGCCAGTGTCTACATTTTTCGCGCGTGGTTTTCCATGCCGGATGAGTTCGTCAATCAACGGGGGGAACCGACCAATGCCGTTTATGGCTTCTCGGGATTTCTCTGCAATTTGCTGGAGCAAACCGGTGCAGAGCATGTAGCAGTGGCATTCGATGAGTCGCTTTCACAAAACTATCGTAATGAAATTTATCCCGAATATAAGGCGAACCGGGACCCGGCGCCGGAGGAACTGAAGCGCCAGTTTTCCTGGGCTCGCTCGGTGGCGGAAGCGAT
The DNA here is from genome assembly GCA_029859645.1 of Lysobacterales bacterium. Lineage (GTDB taxonomy): Bacteria > Pseudomonadota > Gammaproteobacteria > Xanthomonadales > SZUA-36 > JAHEFT01. The sequence continues at coordinate 87,371 of JAOUCS010000003.1, forward strand.
GGGTTTGCAGTGCTTTGCTGATGCGCGCTACGAAGCGGATGACCTGATCGGAACACTTTGTGAATTCTGGCGAGACAGAGGGCATCCGATTTGTATCGTGACCGCCGACAAAGACCTTGCCCAATTGGTGGGTGAGAACGATCACTGGTGGGACTTTTCACGAAATCAGAAACTCAATGCCAGGCAACTGACCGAAAAGTTCGGGGTCATGCCGGAACAAATGGCGGACTACCTTGCGCTAACGGGCGATTCGGTCGATAACATTCCCGGTGTGCCTGGCGTGGGCCCGAAGTCGGCTTCTGCATTGCTGCAGCACTTCGGGGATCTCGATACCATTTATGAGCGACTTGAGGAAGTTCAGCACCTGGGCGTTCGTGGCGCCCGGTCACTGCAAAACAAGTTAAGCGAGCATCGCGAGACCGCCGAACTGGCCAGGCAGCTGACGGTGATTGAGAAACGCGTGGCATCGGCGCTGGCTGCACCCGAGCTGGGCCGAACGGAGGTGGATACGGCAAGATTGAATCGCCTGTTCGATGAATTGTCTTTTGGCGGAATGTTGCGCCAGCGCTGTCTCAGGGCCTGAGGCCCTGGCTGAAGCTCATGCCAGCAGGTCACGTCCGGCCTCGACGCGTTTGCGCAGGCGGCTGTTGCGTGGAAAATGGGCCAGCAGGAAATCCATCTGGTCGGTCAGGATCTGGCGGCCCTGCAGGTAGACATACTCGGCGTGGGTCGGTGTGAAGGGAATGGCCAGCAATTCCATGCCGGCCTGTTCAGGTGTTCTGCCGGCCTTGTGGTTGTTGCATCTCTTGCAGGCTGTCACCACGTTTACCCAGGTATCCTGCCCGCCCTGGCTGAGTGGATTGACATGATCGCGCGACAGCAGGGCGTTGGGAAACTGGTCACCGCAATACAGGCATAGTGACTGGTCGCGACGGAACAGCGCTTTGTTGCTGAGTGGCGGCGTGTAGGATTCTGAGAACAGGTGAGTGTGCGGGTGACGGCCGTAACTCGCAATGATGGCATTGACGTCTACAATGCTCTGGGTGCCGGTCAGTGAATTGATGCCACCGTGAATGCGGTAAACGATTCGTCCGAGCGAGTAACTGACCTGCCCCAGAGAAATAAGACGGACCGCGTCCTGGTAGCCGATCCATTCCAGCGGCATACCGGCTACGTCGGTTCTGAGTACTTGTTGTTGAAGGTCCCGGTCCATCCTTTGACACAACATATGGTGTTGTTAATTCATTTTTATGGCTATATATCCGGTTTTCGCGTAAATGGCAAGTGATAAGAACTCAGGAGACGACTTCGTGCAGTATTCATACAGACGGTTACTTTCACGGGCTATCTCGATTTTCCTTCTGGTGGGGGCGCAGACATGCCTGGCGGCGTTGCCTGTTTCCCTCGAAGGCGAACCGCTGCCTTCCCTTGCTCCCGTGCTGGAAAAAGTGACTCCTTCGGTCGTCAATATTTATACGCAGACCCGGGTGCGGGTTCGCAGCCCATTGATGGATGACCCCTTTTTCCGGCGCTTCTTCAATATTCCGGACCGGCCCCGCGAGCGCATTTCGCAAAGCCTGGGATCAGGAGTGATCGTCGATGACAAGGAAGGCTTCGTGCTGACCAACTATCATGTCATCGCCGGAGCGGATGACATCTCGGTAACCTTGTCAGATGGCCGGAGTTTCGAGGCGGAAGTCATTGGTGCGGACCCGGATACTGACCTCGCCATGGTACGAATACCGCCGGAAGATCTCGAGGCCATTCCTTTTGCGGATTCGAGCAAGTTACGCGTTGGTGATTTCGTGGTTGCCGTGGGCAACCCGTTCGGCCTGGGTCAGACGGTCACCTCCGGAATTGTCAGTGCGTTGGGGCGGACCGGGGTCCGGGGTCTCGAGTACCAGAACTTCATACAGACGGATGCATCCATCAATCCCGGAAATTCCGGTGGCGCGCTGATCAACCTGAGAGGTGACCTTGTCGGCATCAACAGCGCCATTTTCACACCCAGTGGTGGAAATGTGGGCATCGGCTTTGCCATTCCATCTGCAATGGCCCGTTATGTCATCAAGCAACTGGCCGAATTCGGCGAAGTCCGGCGGGGAACGCTGGGCATATCGGTGCAGGACCTGACCAATGAGCTTGCCGGTGCCTTTGACCTTGACAAAGGCCAGGGCGTACTGGTCGCAGAAGTGGCGGAGAAGTCCGGTGCAGACAAGGCCGGCCTGCGCGCCGGGGATGTCATTCTTTCCGTTGCGGGTTACCCGGTCAGCAACGCACAGGAATTTCACAACTACGAAGGACAGTTTCCGGTAGGCGAGGAACTGGCCCTGGAGATCGTCAGGGACAAGTCAGACAAAACACTGGAAGTGGAAGTCTTGGAGCTTGCGTCGCTGGATGGTGAAGCAGTCGATTACCGGCTTACCGGCGGAAGATTCGAGGAA
>JAOUCS010000073.1 GCA_029859645.1 Lysobacterales bacterium
ATCCGTAGCAAACGCACCTTGCGCAAACAGCAGCGTGAAAGCGATCAGACACCCTGCGATTTTTGGACGTCGAGAAAGTCCGATATTCATGACCTGGACCTCCAGTGAATGCTGAAAATATCGTATGGGAATGACTGAATTTAACAAACCAGGGCGAATTTCAGAACGTAAATTTCTGCGATGCAGAACTTGCGTCAGTTGGCAATTCGTATCGGCAAACTAAGCCCAGGCCGCTGTCCGCAAGCGAAAAGCAAAAATGCGCCGCAGGCGGTCCATCGACCAAACGATAGGTTCGTGGGCACAACGGGCAACTCGAGCGCCAGGCCCTGATCGCTGTGCTACCACCTGTTCCTCTGGATTATGATAGATTCTTAATTCTTCATGAATCGGGGATAAGCGTGAGCCACAGATTAGGTTTTGATGGATTTCTGGGTCGTTGGATTTTTGCACTTGTACTGGTGCTTGGAACCTACAATCCCAGTGGTTTTTCTTACATCACCTGGGTGCTAAAAGAAGAAGCCACATTTGGCCCGGTGATCGCAATTGTTGGGTTGCTTCTGTTGATAGGGTGGATATTCTGCGTAAAAACCACTTTTGATGCTCTGGGTTGGCTTGGTGTGACACTAGGAGGTCTGCTCTTCGCCGCGGTCATTTGGTTATTGGTGGATCTTGGCTGGGTATCGATGGAATCAACGGGTATTCTGACATGGTTGACACTTGTTGTTATTTCGCTGATTTTGGCAACAGGTATGGCATGGTCGCACGTTAAGCGACGGATCACAGGCCAGATAAACGTAGATGATGTTGAAGACTGATTTGTGAGCCTGGCACCATCGCTACTTTTTGCGCACTGGGAGTATCGCAAACGTGGCAGGTTGACCCCGGCCGGCTTGTTCTCTGTGCGTGATGTGTTTGGATTCGGGAATCTGAACTTCCACCGGGGTTGATGACATTCCCGGGCTATGATTGGGTTTTGTGAAGACCTTGGAGCAATGAGATGAAACTGAATGATTACCTCGTAAAAAGGGTTGAGAAAGGCGCTTCAGATTTGTTCATCTCTACAGTCTCCTAAACAGGTATTATTTAGAATAGACTGTCCCGTGACGAACCTGTTTTCGTTCCTGGAAGAAGATAAAAATTAATGCGTTTTTCGTAACGCGTGATTCTTTGGACAGGGCTGACCGGGCCGGGCCTCAAACCGGCTTGCCCAGCTCTACAACGCTTTGACCGATGCCATCTTCCGGTTCAATGAACTGCCTGACAGTGTAACCACACTTCTCAGCAATGATGGTGATTTGGTTGCGGTCCAGGAACATGTTCAGGTGGGGGAATGGCCTGGAGTGGTACTTGTGTTGATTGCAACTGGCCTCGAAAATGTCCCAGTGATTTTCCAACTCCAAAAACGAGTAGACGAACCTACCCCCTGGCTTAAGCAGATCAAATATCTGCTGGCTGTAGAGCATGATTTCCGTTTGCAGCAGATGGGTAAAGATGCTGAATCCGAAAGCGTAATCAAATTTGAGGCCCTCTATCGGGATCGATAAGGAGTGATTGATCGCGAATTTATAGCTATCAGGGCATTTCATGGTGGCGTAGTCCAAAAGTTCCTCAACGATGTCGATGCCCACGTAGGCGGACAGATCCAGATCCCTCGACAAGGCGTGTGCGAGTCGGCCACTGCCACAGCCAAAGTCGAGGACTTTCATGCCGGGCTTCAGCCCAAGCGACTGAACAAACTGGGACAAATTCTTTCCCATGGTTTCCCAGTCACCACCAACCGCCAAGCTCATGGCTTCGTCGATGTCATGAGTTGCCATCAGCCGTCTTACAAGCTGTCGATAATCTTCTACAAAGTGAAATTCAGCCATTTGGACTTTCTTTCTCCCACTGGATGGTTTATCGAAGGTGTGCCGCCAAGGTTCTAACCTTATGGCGTTAGCCTCGGGAGCTGACCATACCACGACAGAAAGGAAGGTAGTTTAGTTCCCCCGATATTTGCCAGATTTATGTAATCCGTGTTTTATTCGTCCTTTCCGAGTTAGTATTTCGTGCTGAACCAACATGCGGATCTGATGAACCCAATGTCCATTTTCTTAGAGAGAGAAATAGAATCGAAGTTGCTAAGACGGGCGGCTGAAGGCCGGCTTCTTACCCTGCGCTTGGATATCATCAATAAATACAACCTGCAATGTGTGATGTGTCACTACAGCGATCCGTCAGTTTATCGCCGAAAAGCAGAGTACATAACACCAGAACAGTTCGAGACATGGCTGGAAAGTATCGGCAAATACGTCAGGGAAGTTATGCTGTCCTGTGCTGACGAGCCGCTTATGTCGAAGCATTTCATGGAAATTATCTCGAAAGCGGCCAAGTTTAATAGCGACATTGAAATTGGATTGTGCACCAACGGCATGTTGATGACGTCTCGTATCCGAAATGCGCTTCTGGCCAACGGTGTGACTTTCATACTCTTTTCAATCGACGGGGCGGTCAGGAATACGGTAGAACGCATTCGCGTCAAGAGTAATTTCAATAAAATTATTTCTAATATCAAGGCGTTGAGAGACCTTAAAACGGTATCCGGAAGTTCGTCCCCCAGGATTGTGGTTGACTTTGTCATGATGAAATCCAACATTCACGAGGCGGTCGCTTTTGTAGAAATGGCTTACGACTTGGGTGCAGACATTATAGATTTTCGCCATGCAGTACCCTCGGAGTATTGGGATGATGAAAGAGAACAGCTGGACAATTATCCCGAGACATTCAATTTTTACCGTGAGAGGATTCTCGAGGCTGCCGGTTCCTTGCCAATCAAAGTGGTAATTCCGGACGTATTTCCGAGCGTGGAAGCGAACGTTCCAGACATTCCGGGTATCGAAGTTGATCTTGCTCCATACTATGCCATAAAGCCTGATCCGGAAACGGAAACATTACAGGTTACAGAGAATTCTGATGAAAATTCGCGCCCCAGGATTCCACCTGTAAGGGCTGAAGAATTTTATGCTGATGCATATTGCCAGCGACCCTTCACCGAGGTAATGATTCGTAATCAACGCGAAGTGTTGCCCTGCCCCTGGCATCAAAAAGTGTTGGGCCATCTGGACCAGGAAAACGACCTGGAACAGATTTTCTTCGGAGAAAACTTCGCCGCCCTTCGAGCCAGCATGATGCGGGGTGAGACAGACCCGGCATGTCGCCAGTGCCCAATTATGTCAGGCCATCTCCCAACAAAAAAACATTCGGCTACTCGAACCAAGAGCCAAAAATAAGCTCCAGATTTACATGCGGTTTCAACCGGTTGAGCAGCAGGCGCTGCTATGAATCACAACCGAGCCAGCGTTCTTCCTGGTCATTCCGCTTAAACCGGGTGAATTGCATTTTCAACAGGTCGGATTTCTTCAGATAATTGCGCCAGTGAGTGGGGTGGTAGGGGATCGTCCACCACTTGAGCTTTCTTTCGGCTATTCTGCGGGAGAATTCACTCGCGGATTCTGCTTTATCGCGTCTTTTATTGTATGTTGCCCGATTATTCACGGCGTCTAGCCTGCTGTTTGCTGGTATATCCTATTCGATAATTCCGGGACCATGTTATACATGTTAATCAGATCAAAACAAAAAGCTTTCATCTGGAAGGTTGGGGGGTATTGGATATTCCGGAAATGAACCAACATTATCTCGCGATTTGCGCTATTTTCCGTGATGAAGCGCCTTACCTGGCAGAGTGGATTTCGTTCCATCAACTGGTTGGTGTGGAGCATTTCTACCTCTACAACAATAACAGTTCTGACGCCGCACACTCCGGCGGGAAATAATCATCAGAGGTGCCTTCGCCACGGATGGCGGCAATGGGTAAAATAAAATCTCCAAGATTGTTTTTCTTTTTCAAACCCCTGCATTTACCCAGAAAAAGGACCGCTTTTGGTTTGATGGCTGCCAGCAGGTCTATGACGGTCGCCGCATTGGCGCTACCCATGCCAAAGTTGATGATGGTAATGCCATCCGCCTTTGTATTGGGCATCGGCTTGTTTATTCCGACCAGTTCAGATTTGTGGTGTGCACGTTTCCATGGCGTGTTCGCCCCCAACTTCAAGCACCGGGCCCGAATCGTACCGCGGCGCTTGCGGAATCAGGTGGATGCCGACAAGCCGCTGGCACCAATGAGCTGGGTGTACCGCCAGATTTACCGCCCGCACTCAATCTCGCCTGACACCGTTGGGCTGAAGCTCAGGGATCTATCGGGGATAAAACATACTGGCCAAATTCAGACAACTCGTGTTTTATTCTTCCATCCGTAATTTGAATGTGGCCTTAACCCCGGGCCTGGCAGTATGATGAGGCGGTCGGCTTTGCGGCCGGCTTTTTAACCCAAAGAACCGGGAGGGCCCAGCAGCATGGATACCCCGCTTGAGGGACGCGTGGCGCTCATCACCGCCGGTGCAGCCGGAATCGGGCGCACCATTGCGGAACGCTTTTTGCAGCAGGGCTGTCATGTTCACGTTTGCGACATCGAGCAGAAAGCCATCGATAATTTCCTGGCAGCCAACCCCGACGCCGGAGCAACGCGCGCGGACGTCGCCGACAGCAAACAGGTCGATGAGCTTTTCGCAACGTTTTCTCAGGAGCATGGCCGGCTCGACATCCTGGTCAACAATGCCGGCATTGCCGGCCCCGTAGCACGGCTGGAGGACATAGCCGTGGCCGACTGGGGACGCACCATCGACGTCAACCTCAATGGCACCTTCTATGTCACGCGGAAAGCCGTGCCGATGATGAAAAACGCGAACTCAGGCTCCATCATCAACATCGCTTCCACCGCCGCCCTGTTCGGCTGCCCGATGCGCAGTCCTTACTCGGCCAGCAAGTGGGCGATGATCGGTCTGACAAAGTCGCTGGCAATGGAGCTCGGCCCCTGGAACATCCGCGTTAACTCTATCTGCCCTGGCAGCGTGGAAGGCGAGCGGATCGACCGGGTTATCGACAACGACGCACGCCAGCGCGGCAAGAGCCCCGAGGAAATACGCCGCCTGTACCAGCGGCAGACCTCGCTGCGCCGTTTCGTCACCGCCGAGGAAGTGGCCAGCATGGCTGCGTTCCTGGCCTCCGATGCCTGCGGCGCCATTTCCGGGCAGGCCATGAGCGTTGACGGTCACACCGAATCCCTCTCCCACATTCTCGACGACTGACAAGGAAACGACAGATGAAAGCAGCCTGGTTCCAAACCTTCGGCCCCGCGCGGGAAGTCCTGCAGATTGGCGAAATGGCCCGGCCCTCGCCCGGCCCCGGCGAAGTGCTGGTTCGACTGGAAACCAGCGCTGTTAATCCGTCCGACGTGAAGAAGCGCGCCGGTTCGGCGCCGAACCTGCTGGACGGCGGACCGGTCATCCCGCACAGCGACGGCGCCGGCACCATCGAAGCCGTCGGCAATGGTGTCGATGCCGGCCGCATTGGCGAACGGGTATGGGTTTACCAGGCCCAGCATGGCCGGCGCCTCGGCACCGCGGCGGAATTCGTGACCCTCGATCAGCGGCGTGCGGCGGTTTTGCCTGACAACACTGGCTTTGATGTGGGCGCCTGCCTCGGCATACCTGCCATGACCGCGCACCGATGTGTCTTTGCCGACGGCCCGGTCGATGGCCGGTCGGTGCTGGTGACCGGCGGCGCCGGTCGCGTCGGGCACTATGCCATCCAATGGGCGGCACAGGCAGGCGCCTCGGTGGTCGCCACGGCCAGCAAGGAGGCGGACCGCGACGCCTGCGCAGCCGCCGGCGCCCAGGCGGTGGTCAGCCATCGCGAAGCAGGCTGGGCCGCCCAGGTCCTGGAGGCTACCGGTGGCCGCAAAATCGACCGGGTGATCGACCTGGAGTTCGGCCAGAACCTTGGGCAGGTGCTGGACCTGGTGAGTGTCAGCGGAGCCATCGTCACCTATGGCTCGGCCGCAGAGCCGGAACCGGTGCTGCCTTTTTATCGCATGATGTTCATGGACCTGTTACTGCGCCTGGTCATCGTTTACGACATGCCGGAAAGCGCCAAAACCCGGGCAATCGAGGACATTCACGACGCGCTCGAAAACAACCGCCTGCAGCACCGCATTGCACATCTCATGCCGCTCGATGACATTGCAATGGCGCATGAAATTGTCGAACAGGGGCAGGTTCGTGGTGGCGTGGTCCTAAAAACCTGAGGGGCCCCGCGATTTCTGACACACGCTGCGCTATCGGCGAGGCGCACCGAAACGCATGTACTGTGATAACGGTTCGGAGTTCTCAAGGCCCGGCAAGCCAAGCGACAATATCCACATCGAGTCATTTAATGGTCGCTTTCGAGATGAGTGCCTGAATGCACACTGGTTCACCAGCCTGACCGAGGTTAATAACACGTAACGAAACCTCGACACCAACCTCCGGAGAAGTTTCGAGAATGTTGCCCGGGGGATTGGCAACCCGCGCTATGGACGGAACTCAGTCGAGTTCGTCTATGCAGTCTATGAGCTCGTCAGGTAGTGAGTCGATGAAGTCGTCAACTTGCTTTTCAGTTGGCGCTCCACCGTTCTTCTTGATCATTTCCTTCGCTTTCTTCATCGTTGCCGCGTCGGCTTTACAGTCCTGAAGATCCGCGATCAAATCTTCGGCTTCCTCGTGGTGCTTGGCATTTACCGTGGAAACACATAATGCCGCGGCAAGAGCAACTGTTGACAATTTAAAAATAGGATTCATTTTCATGTTTCATTTTCTCCGGAAGTGGGTCACGCACACTGCGAAGACCAAGTATACCCCCGGCATAAGCAAAATAAATCCATGATCAGCTATTTATTGATTGTCCGCGATTGAATTCTGCCTGGCTACACTTCTAATTCTGGCCAATTCTCACGGCCGGGGTGAAACCAGCCATACCGCTCCTCAGTCGGGAACAGCAAGCAGATAAACAGGTTGGGCTGTTACCTTCAGTCAATCCACCCCGTTACCGGCGCACTCGCTCTATCTGAAGTTCGGATTTCGGTATTGCGAGCCATTTGGCGGATACACGGATGACCCGTTCAGCCGCTGCATGACGCTGGAGTTATAGAATGTAGGTCAATAGGAGGCCCGAGGCTTCCCCGGACCCTTTTATCAGGAAATATATATGAACTGGAATCTGGCCCAGCTGAATATTGCCAAGATGATTTTTGACCCCGACGGTCCTGAAATGCAGGGCTTCAATGATGCGCTCGATCCGGTGAATGCGCTCGGTGAGGCGAGCCGGGGATTCGTCTGGCGCTTAAAATCAGATGAAGAAATTCCAAAGGAAAACCTGATTTTCGACGATCCCTCCTGGATCGTAAACCTGACCGTCTGGAAAAACCTGGACTCACTGATGGCGTTTGTCCGTTCTGACCTGCACCTTTCCATCATGAAGCGGCGGCGTGAGTGGTTCTCAGCCATAAGCGAGGCGACCATGGTGCTGTGGTGGGTACCGGAGGGACACATTCCGACGGTTGCCGAGGCGCAGGAAAGGCTGGAAGCGTTGCGAAAAAACGGACCTTCTGAATATGCTTTTGGTTTTTCCGAGGGTTTTCCGGCACCATCTTCGTAGGGCCGAAGACAGAAAATGCACAGAATCCTGTACCTGGTAATCTTATTGCTGCCTCTCAATGCGATGGCCATTGAAGAAAGTCCCCTGGCAAGCGATGACCAGGTGAGACAGGCGCTCTCACGTTTTCAGGAATGGATACGCCTTTACCAGCAGGAAAACTACCTGGATCAATACGAACGGGTTCATCCCAGGATACAGCGCTACAAGAATTATCTGGTTTGGAAGAAGGCGATGAACAAGAGCCGGTACAAAAATGGGCCGCTGCTGGAATACGAGCTGGTCGCACTCAGCGCGATAACACCAGGTGATATCCCCTGTACGGAAATGGGCCACTGTTACCGTAAAGGCATGCAGACCGTGATCATCATCGTCAACAGCCGGTATGAAAAAATTGGCGTGAAGGCCAAAGAGTACGTGATCATGGCAAATTCTGAAGAGGGATGGATGTTCGGGGGAGGAACCATTCTCAACATTCCTTTTGGTGAAACGATGGGCATACTCGACCGGGCCGATGAGAAAAAATACGAGTACAAAGGCATATCCAACTGATCCTTGGCGCCCTACCTCTGAAGCACAGGGTGGTACTGTGGATTACACACCCTTCTTACTGGCTGACCCAGAGAAGTAATATCCAACCATAAAAATGGGAGCTGTTATAGCTCCCGCTTTAGCTTGATTCCACTGCTAACTTTACTGCACTCATTTAACAGTAACGATAATCTTACCTCTGGCACGACCGGTCTCTGAGTACGCAACGGCATCAGCAGTTTCAGCCAGAGGGAAGCTTTTATCCAGCACTGGGGTCAGCTTACCCTCTTCCATCATCTTCGCCAGAATCTCAATATCTTCCTGGTTCATTGTCGCAACAAAACCAACAATTTCGGGATCAGTTATGGGGTTGATAAAGATGGTCTGAATCGGTTTGATGAGCGGACCGATCCAGTTGCCCTTCGCAATACTACCCACATTCACAAGACGTCCTGTTGGTTTGAGGACATCGGCATTTTTAGTAAGCGAGTGATTGCCGACCATATCAATGATCAGATCGTATTTAACATCCTGTGTGGTGTAATCATCCTTTTTGTAATCAATGACGCGATCAGCACCGATACCGAGAACCATGGCAACATTGCGGGTACTGTTCACACCGGTCACATCCGCGCCATAGTATTTGGCAATCTGCACCGCATAAGTACCTACGCCACCGGAGGCACCGTTAATCAGTACTTTCTCACCGGCCTCAACTTCACCTAAATTTCTAAGGGCCTGAAGTGCAGTAATTGCAGCAATCGGTACAGCAGCAGCCTGCTCATAGGTCATGTTCGCCGGTATGTGAGCAATAGCTTTGGTTTCAGGCATGGCCAGGTACTCACCGAAAGCACCGCTGCGACCACCGAAGACACGGTCACCGACTTTGAACTTGGTGACGTCTTTACCAACCGCTTCCACGACACCGGCGAAATCAACCCCCATGGTCTGGCGATTCGGGGCACCGATACCGGACATCAGACGCATTACATAAGGTGCACCGCGCATGTAGTGCCAATCCAGCGGGTTCACACCGGCGGCATGAACTTCTACGAGCACTTCGTCATCAAGGGGCGTAGGCTTTGCAACATCTACATACTCGAGTACTTCCGGGCCACCATAGCAGCGGTAAATCACCGCCTTCATGGTGTTCTCTGAGGTAGTTGATGCAGCAGGTTCACAATCTTCCGTGTAGCCAATGGCGATGGCCACCGAACCAATCAGCAGAACAATCACAGCCAGAATGCTGTTTAAAACTTTATAGCGAAGCTTCATTGTAGAGACCTTGTGAGAGAGCAATTTGTTTATGCGCGTGAGGAAAGCAACAGCTGCGCCAATACCATAACCCATTAATTAACAGTAGCGAGACGGGTCAGTTCGGGTCAAGGAATGGCGTGCCAGGTATCTGTGTTATCTCCGTCGAACCGGGAGCTGCGCAACTCTTCGCTGAAAGAGCCGGAGTGCGCATACATTGCGGAAATGCACCCATTTTTCTATTGAGGCTTCAATCGCCAGATGTGCCCACCGTCACTGCCAAGATAAATCAAGCCGTCTTTGTCCACAGCGACGGATCGAATTCTACCCAGAAGTCTCTGCGCCAGACGTTCCTCTGCGACCACTTCTCCTCCCCGCAGCACCAGCCGATTCAGATGCAGACCAGCCATGGCTCCAATCAGGAAACTTCCTTTCCATTCGGGGAACGCGTCACCCTGATAGACCACCATGTCGCTGGGCGCAATCGAAGGGACATAAACCCACAGAGGGATCTCCATACCTTCTTTCCAGGGAATACCCATGCCGATCGGCCCGCCCTCATACTCGAATCCGTAAGAAACGACAGGCCAGCCATAATTCCCCCCCTTCTTGACACGGTTGAGTTCATCACCACCACGTGGGCCATGCTCATGCAGCCAGAGTTCTCCTGTTTCAGGGTGTACCTGGAAGCCCATCGGATCGCGAAGCCCGTAACTCCAGATTTCCGGTCGGGGTACAGGCTTTCCGTCCTCTTTCAATCCCACGAACGGATTATCCGGCGGCACTTCACCACTATCCGTGAGACGGACAATGGTACCTGCATGATTGCTGTTGTCTTGTGCCTTGGAGGGATGTTGACGATCGCCAATCGTCATGTAGAGGAATCCCTCCAAAAACTGGATTCGGGCGGCAATATGATAGGCGTCTTCGGAATAGGCATCTGCCGTAAAGATGCGTTCGACATCCACGGCCCGCATACCATCCAGACGAAATCTATCCAGCACAACGGTGCTGTGGAATTGCTCGCCTTCAGAGTAGCTGAGGTATATCCAGCCGTTTTTCGCAAACTCAGGATGGAGTTCCACATCGTGCACACCAGCAGAACTGAAAACAAGGAGTTTGGGTAGTCCCTCAACATTTGTTTTTTCCCCGGTGCTGAAATCTGCAATGGTGACCAGCCCTCGATTGCGTTGCAGTACGATTGCCCTTCCATCCGGAAGGAATGCGATTGCAGATGGCTCTGAGACATCATCGAGAACACGCTCGGCAACGAAACCTCCGTGCAAGCTTGCAAATTCGTGGTTGCCAGGTAGTGTGTCTTGATCGGCCCGGGCTTCAAAAATTGGCAATACCCCGCAAATAACCAATGCGAGCAAGGACGTTTGCGGCCATTTATATGTTTTCATTACTGACACTTCTCCATCTAATCAAGATGTTTTTATCAATTCAGTATAGACACACTGCAACAAGATTCAGGTTTCATCGCAACATTGATTGCCATGATGTGCCAGATTGCAGAACACGTTTGGCCTCGTTACTCTTTAGCAGTTACCCTCCCAAAGTTGTCGCCGCGCTTTTGGTAATCTGTTTTCCATGAGCAGCCAGGCGATCGAAAAATTCTCCATAATTACCTGCCCAAATTGCGATCATTCGGAATTAGAGGAAATGCCCACGGATGCATGCCAGTTCTTTTATGACTGCAAAGGCTGTGGTGAGATTCTACGACCGCTCTCAGGGGATTGCTGCGTGTACTGTTCCTACGGTGATACCAAGTGCCCGCCCATCCAGAAGGGTAACGGTTGTTGCAGCTGAATGACGGCTACTGGCCGTTAGGCGAACTCCCAGGCGCTGAAATCTGTATCTAGTTTTCTTCCGCTATCCGCTCAAGAGCAGACCTAAGCCTGCCTGACCCGCTGATTTCCGAGATCGACTCGTTCCGGAAATCAGCCTTTAAATAATTCAGTAATTCGAATTTAATAGACAAGCAGAATAAATGTCCTATGTTCAGAGTAAGGGCTATCAACAAGCCCAGAACTAAAATGATTGGGCGTATCAATTAACCTCAGTTTTTTCCGTTATCTAAACGTGGAGAGCCTTCACTTTTTCAAGCAAAGTGAGGAGGTTTTCCATGAGGCTACTTTTGGTACATTCACGCATTCACAAATTAATTTGTTTTCCCTTGATGATTTTCGGGCTTTGCCTGATTACGGATGCCGCAAGGTCCGAGATCGTCGATATCCAGAGAACCGTTTTGGACGAAGACATCGTTCACTACACATTCGACGTGGATCTGGGGCCGGATGAATTCGACATGATCCGGCTTCATCGAGTGGTGAGGGAGCGGCGTCCGGGCCGGCCTATTGCGACCATTGACGGGATATTCATGCTTCCAGGCTCACCCAACTATTTTGAGGCGATCTTCATGGCGCCTTCGATCTCCACCGCGGTACCTTGGGATCATTCGATCGCCGTGTTTCTTGCGAAAAACGGTATTGACGTCTGGGGCATGGACTACGCCTAGGCTGCGGTTCCTCTTCAAACGACCGATTTCGGATTCATGGAAGGCTGGGGCCTTGATAGAGATATTGATTACGCGGAGCAAGCTCTTGCCGCCGTTCGCTCGATTCGAGCAGCAACCGGGCAGGGCAAACCAAGATTGCATGTCCTCGGATTCAGCTACGGCGTGCCTATCGCCTACGCAATCGCTGGTAGCGAGACGCAGCAACCGCCGGGGCAACGGCTCGTCAAAGGAATCATCTCCGTTGACTATGATCTGAAGGTCGGCGACGAGACTCAACGCCAGGATTCCTGTACCGGTGCCGCGAATGGCCAGGATCGGGTAGATGCAGGTAGTTTCCAAAACGACGACGGGACTTTCCTGATGCTGGTTGGACAACTGGCGAAGTATGCGCCAGGTGATCCTTCGCCAATCTTTGGGGGTCTCACCAACTGGCAGACCGCACTCCTTCTGGGGGCGATCGACAACCCCCAGTGGCACTTCGTTGCGGATGAATTCAACGAATATAGTATCCCGACCGGCCTGAGTTTCACCGAACCAGAGCTATGGGTGGATCTGCTCAAATCCATTCCTCCCTACGTGCCCCGGCAAACGTACATCGACCTCAATACGGCGCGATGCGATGAGGTTGACGTACCGTTCGATGACCATCTCGGAGACGTTGCCGTTCCCATCCTCGCCGTAGGTGCAGCGGGCGGGGCGGCGCCACAGCCTTACACGCCCTCGCTTACCGCGAGCCGGGATGTCGAACAATTGACGGTTCAGTTCCTGCCTTATGATCTGCATTTCCTGGACTTCGGGCACGCCGATCTGGTCTTCGCGAACGATGCAGAAGCACTCGTCTGGCAGCCGATACTGGATTGGATCCTCGACCATCGGTCGAGCAAAACTTATCCCTAGTTTTGGTCGTAATTAGGGCAGAGAGACCTCGCACGATTTAGCGTCGTGCGAGGTCTTCGCTTGCTTTTTGGTTCAGTGACGGAGCCAAGAATTTTCTTTCGTAAATGAATTTCAGTAGTGGATGTTGTAGCAAGCAGGTAGAAAGGATGTGGCAATTTTCGCTCCTGGCCGATTGCAGTTATAAACGCTTTCAACTCGTAGCCCAAATCTGGTTCTGCTTTACACTTGTGACCTCAACCAGACAGCGGAATTAGTTGCCGGAGAGGCAAATTGGGCCGTTAACAACCCACTAAAGACATTTTGGGCGATCCAATCTATGCTGACCCCAACAGATAGTTGGAATAGCTCAATGACTCGTGATCATCTGAAAGACCTGTTAGAAGGCATCGGCTTCATTGCAATCATCGCGTCTCTTGTGTTCGTAGGAATTGAGACCCGCAATAGCACAAAACAAGCCGTCCTTAATACCCAGGCACTTGAAATAGCGGCCTATCAGGAACTGATGGACAACATTGCGGAAATGAATGTTCTGATCATTCAGGATCCCGAAGTGGCAGCTTTTATGCACAAGGTGTACTTCACGTCCGAGGAATTGACAGAGCTCGAACAATTTCGATTTTCTCGAGCGGCTTACTTAAGGTTTCGACATGGAGACATGGCTTTTTTTCAGTATCAACGCGGCGCAATCGATGAAGCCCGTTTGCGATCTTCACTTAAAGTATTAAATATTTCTAACCCCAGAGTCAGGGCGTTTTGGGGTCGAGTTCAAAACAACTTCGTTGAACCCTACAAGGCATACATTAATCAGCTGATAGATGAAAACGACTGAAGGGTTTCCTGAACCATTCAATGACCTGTGCCAGAACCCTGTCATCATTGACCAGGTCAAAGTGGGTCTTCTCCTGGAATACCCGGCAATTTTCCTCTTTGACTTCGAGGTCGCCAGGGCTGTTCGAACCGGTTCCCAGTGCACTGCCAACACGAACCAGGAGGTCACCGAAGATGTGACCCAGAGGATCTCTGTCGTGGCGGCCAATGCTTGCTGCAATAAAATAATGATCAACCGAAGGCGGCAAGGGAACATATTTGCGAGTATCGAGGCCCAGTTTCTCACCAGCCGGGCGGTCCCAATCGTCGTCCAGCAGATTCCCATGCCGTAAATCCTTGATGCCGGCACTACGTTTGCGGCCAAATGAAAGAGGCTCAACGTGCTTTACGGATTGCATTGCCGTGTCAAGCAAATGACCCGCTTTCTCGACGGGCGAGCCATGATGTGGAGCGCCGAGAAACACGATGCGCGTTAAAAACTTGAGCCAGGAACGCTGTTCTGTATCTGCGTACCAGCAAGCACTGCGAATGACCAATCCTCCCATGCTGTAACCCACCAACGACAATGACTCGACGGGCACAGGCCAAGCGGCGAGCAGATCATCCAACTGTCTGGACAGTTCCTTTCCATTGGTTGAAACTCGCCGGCCGGTGTTGTATCTCAAATAGACCGGGGCCATGCCCAGTTCCCGCTTCAAGTGCTCACCCATGCCCGGATGGCCATCTTTTTGCCAGGAATCTTCTGCCAGGCAAAGACCATGCACCAGCACCACGATATGCGGGCTTGCAGCCGGCATATCTGACTGGCGGACAAATTCCATTGGAATCGCCAGGACATTGCCCCTTTCTTCAAAATGATCGCCGCATATTCCATTCAATACGGCTGCGTAACGGATTTCGCTGCTGTCCAGGGAACGCAATTCTGAATGGGCGCGACCATCGGTCAATGACTTTGTCACGCTCTTGTTGAGGATATCGCTGGCCGTTCTTACAACCGCGTATGCTGTTGGCTTCCTGATCTCCTTAAGCAGCCAGAAGCTCGATAGAGGGTGCAACCATGATGTCGCACTGGTGGCTATAGTCTGATGCATGCTCTCAGCGGCGGTGGTAATCCCTGAGACACAATCGAGCACAAGCTGAATTGATCCCCGAATCAGTGTTGGCGATACGGCCATATTGTTTTCCCGGCGGTGTTTTTCAACTCACAAACCTACTCTTACGTAATGGTAACCTACTATTGCGTAGGTTGCTAACCCTGAGTATCTTTGTTGAGATGAGAAAAAAGAAGAAATCCTCGGGGCGACTCACGGCGGCAGCGCGGCGCGCACAATTAGTTGAAGTTGGGCGAGAAGTGTTTGCTGAACGCGGCTACGGAGCGACCTCGGTCGAAGAGATTGCCCATCGCGCTAAGGTTTCGAAACCGATACTCTACGATCACTTCGGCGGCAAGGAAGGTCTATATGCCGTAGTCGTCGACCGCGAATTGGAGTTTATTGTCAGTCGAATCGCAGAAGCTGTTTCTTCAGGGTCTCCACGTGCACGCCTGGAACAGGCCACCCTGGCCTACCTTACATACGTGCGGGACCGCCCTCTTGGTTTTGCGGTTCTGCTACGTGACGCACCCCAGCAACAACGCAGCGGCGAAATGCCAGCATTGATGTATGACCTGGCGGATCGTATTGGCGATGTATTCACTGATCAGTTTCAAAAGGCGGGCTATGATCCCGGCTCGGCGCCTATCTATGCGCACGCGCTGGTTGGCATGGTTGCCTTTGTCGGACAATGGTGGACGGAGAGCAGTAAGCCTCCGTCTATCGAAACTGTTGCCAACCACATTGCGGCTTTAGCGTGGATGGGTCTGCGCCACTTGCCCGAGCAACCAAATTTCGTGACCTAACCGTTTAAACTTCACGCTTCCACTCTGAAGTTCTATACCTGAGGCTGGATTGGTTAAGAAGTGAACTGCCCCGATTCTGAATATTTCAAATGAGTGTAATGGCGTAGGTGAAACAAATGCGATTCGTCCAATTGCTTGGGTGAGACAGGATCCATTTTTCTGCCATTCCATCCTCGTAAGGATGAGGTATGTTCAAAGTTGTTTCAGCAACTTTTATCCGTCCGGCCAGACGTTGAACCTGGCTTGCATCTTTTTACTCAACAGACGGTCACGTTGGTTTTCAATCTATCTCAGTCAAATCATGCCATCAATTCCACTCCCGGCCGAACTGATAGCAAATTGCCTATGAAATTGGCTGCTGAACGGGTTCTGTTGATCACTTGATAGCGGAACCGAACCAAGGGCCGCTTACAATCGCCGCTTCCGATCCGAAGCAGTCCTCACGATGTTATATAATTTGCGTCTGGTCATATGGCATTTTCGACGGTTAATCACTAGCAAAACCGCTAACATCGGATTTCTACGCTATGAAATTCAATCATATTGGTATCCCGACAACCGCGAACTTTGAGGGTGAGATTGATCTTCCTCATTTGAAGATTACCGTATCGGATCACGAGGACAATCCATTCGGAATTCAATGGCAGCGATATTGGGAAGACGCTCCATATCCCGATCTGGTCAAGTTGGTTCCCCATGTCGCTTTTGAGGTTGATGACCTTGACAGCGCGCTCATTGGTCAGAACATCATCATTCAACCGAACAGCCCAAGCGATGGTGTCGTCGTAGCATTTATAGAGGTCAATGGGGCTCCTGTAGAATTGATGCAGTACACCAACGGAACTCAGTAACCCTTCAAAGATGTGTTGATTTGCTAACGAACCGAAGCCGAACTGGTCATCTGGCATATCTTTGAGCATTGGTTCGAAAGCCAGCAGCTAATAAATCTCTTCAGGGCTCGCTACTCACGGTGGACTCAATACAACACAGGCCTGATCGCTGTTTTCCTTGCAAATTCGAATTGCGCGCGGTAGAAATACGGGACCATCAAGAATCCCGCCGAACCATGAGGAGTGCTAATGAAGAAAGCAAAAAATGAACTGCCAACTCGTCTCGAAGCCGGAGGCGTGTGCTTCCAGGGCCATGACTGGGGCAATATCAACGTTGCTCGCATCCGATTTCCTGCTGGTGCAGACGCCACTCCCCTGCTCGAAGGATTGCCGAATAACCTATGCCAGTGTCCTCACTGGGGAATGGTGATCAAAGGTTCAATTCATGTGACATATACAGATGGCGCTGAAGAGACGGTAAATGCCGGCGAGGTTTACTACTGGCCACCTGGACACACGGTCAGGGTCGACGAGGATTACGAGGCCGTAGAGTTCAGCCCAAGCGACCAAATGAGTGAACTCATGGATCACCTTGAAGCGAAACTGAAAGGCTGACATAGAGAACTCAACGACGAGCAAGGTCCGCGGCGTGTAAACTGGCCGGACATTTCCCCAGCGATCAGTTGCCGAGAGGACCGTTCATGACCAAATACATCTTTCTGGGTGCGCTGTTGCTCAGCCTAACCGCCTGTCAGAAATCAGAAGAACCGGGGGCCGCGACGGTCGCACCGGAACCGGCGACTGCCGTCAAGGACACGAGCCCTGCAGTAGCGATGGAGGAGCCCATGCCCGAAAAACGCCCCTATGAACTGACCCTGCACGGTGTCACCCGGGTTGATGACTATTTCTGGCTGCGCGATGACAAGCGCTCCGACCCGGAAGTGCTGGCTTACCTGGAAG
>JAOUCS010000074.1 GCA_029859645.1 Lysobacterales bacterium
GAAGCAGAAACGCCCTACGACCTCCTCGTGCTGGACTGGCTGATGCCACAGATGGAAGGACTGCAGGTCGCCCAGATCATCAAGAATGAAATCAAGCGGGAAACCGATCCGCACATTATCATGGTTTCCGGCTTCAGCTCGGGAGACGTCATGGACCGGCCCGGCGGCGAGTTGATCGATCAATTCCTGACCAAACCAGTCAGCCCTTCACATCTGTTCGATGCTGTCATGATGGCGTTTGGAATCAAGACGCAGCGAAAAGCCAGGGCGCATGGCACCAGGCGGGGCTTTGACACGCAAGCCCTGAGGCCTGTGCAAGGAGCGCGCCTGCTCGTGGTCGAAGACAACGAAATCAACCAGCAAGTCGCCAGCGAACTGCTCGGCCACGCAGGATTCTTCGTGGACATTGCTGAGAACGGCCAGGACGCGCTGGAAAAACTGTATTCCAAAGACTACGACTGCGTGCTTATGGATGTCCAGATGCCGGTCATGGACGGCCTGACCGCAACGCTGAAAATCCGCGAAGACAACCGGTTTGCAGACCTGCCCGTCCTCGCCATGACGGCTAACGCGACCGTTGAAGACAGCGAAAAATCGCTGGCTCACGGCATGAACGATCACATCGCAAAGCCCATCAATCCGGAGATCCTGTTCAGCGCGTTGCTGAAATGGATTCCTCACGGTCAGCGAGAACTGCCCGAAACTGAAGAAAGTCTGACAATAAGAGGAGATGAGGGCGACCTTCCCGATATCCCGGGCCTGGACATGAAGTCCGGAGTAGAGCGGCTTGGAGGTAACACACGTTCTTTCCTGCGCCTGCTGGACAAGTTCGTGCAGAACCAGTCTGACAGCATCAACGCAATTCGGACTGGCGTGGAGACCGGCGATGCGGAAGAAGCGTTACGCCATGCACACACGCTCAAGGGCGTCAGCGGAAACATAGGAGCCGGTGAGCTCCAAAAAGCCGCCGCTGATCTCGAAGCAGCGCTGAAGGTCAACCCATCGCTGTTGCCGGAATCATTGCTTACCCGGGCCGAGGCGGAACTTGAGAAGGTCCTGTTAGCCATTGGCGATGTCAGTCCGGGAACTGTAACCGCAAAAGGAAGCACCAAAGCCCTTACAGCCGACCTGATCCCGCAGCTTGAGCAGCTGCAGGAGAAACTCGAAGCCTACGATTCCGAGGCCGAAGACCTCATGGAAGAACTCCTGGGCCAGGTCGCCGGCAGCGAAGCCGCAAGTTGGCTTGAACCGGTCCAAAGCCTGATCGAACAATACGACCTGGAAACGGCCGCAGAAGAATTGAAACCCCTGATCAGCAAGATCGAGCAACTGCTCCAGAGGCAAGCATGAATGAAAGCCAGTCAAAGCCGGTCATCCTGGCTGTAGATGACACTCCCGAAAACCTGGACGTGGTTAAGGGAATACTTGCATCCGAATACTCGGTCAAGGCAGCCATCAATGGTCCCATAGCCCTGAAAATTGCCGAAAAGCACAGACCTGACCTGATCCTGCTGGATGTCATGATGCCGGGGATGGACGGCTATGAGGTCTGTCAAAAACTAAAGGAAAACCCGAAAACCCGGGATATTCCCGTGATTTTCGTTACGGCGATGGACCAGACCAGTGACGAAACCCGTGGATTCAGTCTCGGCGCGGCGGACTATATTTTCAAACCCGTCATCCCACCGATTCTCCAGGCCCGGGTGAAAACTCACCTTGCGCTCAAGCAAAGCATGGACGAGCTCAGCGAGGCCTACGGCATCATCAAGCAGCAGAAAGACCGCATGGAAGAAGAGCTCAATATCGGCCGGGATATCCAGATGAGCATGCTGCCATTGGAATTTCCCCAGCGTGATGAGTTCAGCGTTCATGCCTTGCTGCAACCGGCGCGGGAAGTGGGCGGCGATTTCTACGATTTCTTTTTCATCAACGAAGATGAACTGGTACTGGTAGTCGGCGATGTTTCAGGAAAAGGTGTGCCCGCTGCGTTGTTCATGGCAGTGACCAAATCAGTGATCAAGACCCGGGCGATGGACGATCCCTCACCGGCCAGTATCGTAACAAGGGTCAATGACGAGATGAGCCAGGACAATCCATCCAGCATGTTCGTCACGTTGTTCATTGCCATCTGCAATATCCGGACAGGTGAATGCCGTTTTACCAATGCCGGCCACAATCCACCCTATATCCGGCGACGGGATGGAAAGTTGGAAATTCTGTCCCAGAGGCATGGGCCAATTATCGGCGCCATGGAAGACCTGGCTTACAAAGAGAGCAGCGTGGACCTCGGAATGGGTGACCAGTTGTTCATATTCACCGATGGCGTTACCGAAGCAATGGACAAGGAGGACAACCTCTTTTCCGAGAAACGCCTGGAGGATCACCTTGAAAGCTCGATGGGTTCATCTGTTGAAGATCTGGTTTCAGATACACTCCTGTCCGTCGAAAAATACGCCGATGGAGCCGAGCAGGCGGACGACATAACCATGCTGGCCTGCAGCCTGCTGAAAGAACCCGACAAATCCGAGTATCCGCGCATGAGCCTGGTCATTTCGTCCGACTTCCAGGAAATCGGCAGGCTGAACAAGGAACTGGCCCGTTTCGCCAGGAAAAACGACCTTCCCGAAGACGTGATGCGAAAGCTGAACATCGCCATAGATGACTTGGTCAACAACATCATCTCCTATGGAACGGATGAAGATGGTAAACAGTTCATCGAAATTAACTGCGCTTACCTGGATAACCGCCTGATGCTTGAAGTGGTCGATACCGGCAAACCGTTCAATCCGTTCGAACAACTCAATCCCGACACGACTTCCTCCATCGAAGACAGAAAAATCGGGGGGTTGGGCAGGTTGCTGGTGAAGGAACTCATGGATGATGTCGATTATGAACGCCAAAAAGACAGAAATGTCGTCAAATTGATCATGGACATTCCATGAAGCCAACAACCGTATAGAATGCTTACGCAAAGGAACCCATTATGGACATCAAACACAGAGACGTAGGTGGAGTGAGCGTGCTGGATTTTACCGGCAATCTCGATACAAACACCTCCCCCACAGCCGAAGCCGAGGTTAGCCGGCTACTCGATGAGGGTTCCACCAAAATCCTCTTCAATTTCAGCGAATTGAACTTCATCAGCAGCTCGGGGCTCAGAATCCTGCTGGCCACCGCGAAAAAATTGAAAATGAGCGACGGAAAGATGGTGGTCTGTAATCTGAATGACGTCGTGCAGGAAGTGTTCGACATCTCGGGCTTTGCATCAATCCTGAACCTGGCGGCCAACGAAGAAGAAGCCCTGGCTTCTTTCTGAATGGAAGAATATTGTGACCGAAAAAAAAGAAAAGCCTGCGGTTGCGTTGTTCATGTCGGCCGACCTGGCCGGTTCGACCGCGTTCAAATCCCAGGCCCTGGGTGATTCTGACAGCCCAAAATGGCTGGAAGCATTCGAGGCGTTTTTCCGCGAAGTACCATTGATCATGATGGGTCAGATCGCCGCGGCTTTTATCATGGAAGAAGAAGTTCCGAGGGCGGGTGTATGGAAAGTCATCGGCGATGAAATCGTCTTCATGGCGCACCCAAAATCATCCCGCGAGGCACAGCTTTTAACCATTGCCTTCTATCGCACAATCGTCAATTACGACCGCCAGATCTTTGAGCGCTGGCCACTTCGGATCAAGGGCTGCTGCTGGGCCGCCCAGGTATCACACCGCAACCGGGAAATCGAAATACCCGAAATGCTCGGAGGTGATGCCGAACAGGCCTATGTTGATTTTCTGGGCCCCGATGTGGACGCGGGTTTCAGACTGGCGTCCTGTGGCGGCCGCGGCCAGGTCATCGTTTCCTCCAACCTGGTTCAGCTGATTTCCAGCCTGGATGAAAGCGAAGGAATCCGCTTTCACTATATCGGCAGAAAGGTCCTCAAAGGCGTATACGCCGGCCGTCCCTACCCCCTGTTCCTGATGTCCATGGAAGACCAGATGCCGGAAACCTGGGAATGGGAACCCGAGCACGACAAGG
This sequence comes from Lysobacterales bacterium, assembly GCA_029859645.1. Lineage (GTDB taxonomy): Bacteria > Pseudomonadota > Gammaproteobacteria > Xanthomonadales > SZUA-36 > JAHEFT01. The sequence continues at coordinate 4,024 of JAOUCS010000074.1, forward strand.
GCCTGGAAGAACTGCGAAAAAACAATCCGATGGAGCCGGCTGCTATCCTGGAGATGCTGGAACGCATAAGGAATTACCTGAATCGCATGTGCCACACCGGCATCGAATGGCTTGAATTCCAGGCGGACTGATCAGATTGTCGGCGGCGTGTTTGCGCTGACGATGCGCGCGGGTACTTTCCCCGTATTCCTGAAACGATGAGGTAGCCGGCTGTCAAAATAATAGGCATCGCCCGGCCCCAGCACCCAGGTTTTGCCGGCAACCGTCACTTCCAGTTCACCCGCAACCACTACACCGCCTTCCTCGCCCGAATGCGTCAGCATGTCTTCACCCGTATCTGTATCCGGCTCATAAGTTTCGGACAGGATGGACATCTTGCGGTCGTGCCTGGCAGCAGCCACCAGGCGATACTGGATATCACCGGTGCCGACATCCGGCAGTTCACCGGCTCGAAACACTACGTTCTCCTTTCCTTCCATGTCACGCGTGAAAAACTCTGCCATGGTCATGGGAAAGGCCGAGAGAATTTTCTGCAGCGACCCGATAGAAGGACTGACCCGGTCCTGCTCGATCAGGGAGATCATCCCATTGGTCACTCCCGCCCGCTTGGCCAGTTCGCGCTGGCTCAGGCCAAAAGCAGTCCGCACCGCACGTAGCTGTTTTCCGACTTCAATGCTCATTTTGGTCTATGTTAAAAATAATAAACGCAGATAGTATTAACGGAGCCTACTTCATGTCCAGCAACAAAACCGTAAAAACCGACGCCAGCGTCGAAAACTTCGTCAACACTGTCGATAACGAGCAAAAGCGCAAGGACAGCTGGGACCTTATCACCCTGATGGGCAAGATCACCGGCGCCCCCGCAAGACGGCCCTGACCATCTACATCATGCCCGGCTTTGAGGCCTACGAAGAGCAGATGACCCGACTCGGCCCACACAAAACAGGCAAGTCCTGCCTTTACCTGAAAAACCTGGATGCGGTGGACCGAGATGTGCTCGAGGAAATGATCGGGGATTCAGTGAACGTTATGCGCGAGCGCTATCAGTGCACCTAGCCACAAAGCGAGCGATGGTACATAGGCCGGGGGAGTGGGATCAGGTATTGTCGGACCTTCGGCTGTCGGGAACAGCCGAAGAGCTCACATGGACGTCTTGAGCGTGTCCGACAATACCTGATCCCACTCCCCCGGCCTTCACTACCATCTCTCAGAGGGTCAGGGCCTCCCTGGCCGGCACGTATTCGTAACCCAGGTCCCTGGCCACATCCCGGTACGTCACTTTGCCGCGGTGCACGTTCAGGCCATCCAGTAAATGATGGTTGTCGATCATCGCCTGGTGTGGGCCTTTGTCGGCCAACTGCAGCGTGAACGGCAGCGTTGCGTTGTTCAGCGCAAAGGTCGAAGTACGCGGTACGGCGCCCGGCATGTTGGCGACACAGTAGTGCACGATGTCGTCGATGATGTAGGTTGGCTCGGCGTGAGTGGTGGGCTTCGATGTTTCGAAACATCCGCCCTGGTCGATGGCCACATCCACCAGCACAGAACCCGGACGCATCATGGACAGGTGGTCGCGGGTTACCAGTTTGGGTGCCGCAGCGCCTGGAATCAGGACACCACCAACCACCAGATCAGCGTCCTGGATATGGCGTTCGATGGATTCGGCATTTGAGTAAACGGTTTCTACCTGGCTGGAGAACGTGGCATCCAGGAACCGCATGACCTCAAGATCACGATCCATGATGACTACACGGGCGCCGAGGCCGACCGCCATCTGGCAGGCATTGAATCCGACCGTGCCGCCCCCGATGATGACGACCTTGGCAGGTTCAACACCCGGCACGCCGCCCAGCAGCACACCAGCGCCACCATGTGCTTTTTCCAGGCACCAGGCGCCCGCCTGGATGGATAGGCGGCCAGCCACTTCAGACATAGGCGCAAGCAGCGGAAGGTGTCCTTTGCGGTCCGTCACGGTTTCATACGCGATGCAACAGGCGCCACTTTTAACCAGGTCTTCGGTTTGTGGGGCATCGGGCGCCAGGTGGAGGTAGGTAAACAGGGTGTGGTCTTCGCGCAGCATGGCGCGTTCCACTGCCTGGGGTTCCTTGACCTTGACGATCATCTCCGCGGTTTCAAACACCGACTCCGCGTCGGGCAGGATGGTCGCGCCGACCGCCTCGTATTCACTGTCGTCAACAAAAATACCGGCACCGGCAGAGCTTTGTACGAAAACCTCGTGACCGCGAATGGTCAGCTCGCGAACGGATGCAGGAACGAGCCCGACACGATATTCATGATTCTTGATTTCCTTGGGTACACCGACTTTCATGGCCTGGCTCCAGAATTGATTCCTAAAAACTAATTTTACGATCTAATCTGTGGTTTTTGTTCCCATTTAAGTCCAATATCTAGTGTATTATTCTGTTTTGAAGCATCATTTCAGGGTTTATTGGATGAAAAACAGGCAGCGCAAGCCAAGAAAACTGGACCGCACCGACAGGCTCATTCTCAAGCATCTGCAGAATGACGGGCGGATCTCGAATGTTGCGCTGGCGAAAAAGGTCAACCTGTCAGCCACCCCCTGCCACGAGCGGGTGCGGCGGCTGGAACGGCACGGTTACATCAAGGGGTACACGGCGCTGCTGGACCCCGGCCTGGTCGAAGCGGGTTTACTGGTATTTGTGGAGATAGATCTGCTTAGAACATCTCCAGACGCGTTCAGGGATTTTCGCAGGGAGGCTACTAAACTTTCCGAACTGCTCGAGTGTCACCTGGTGTCCGGAAACTTCGACTACCTGCTCAAGGCCCGGGTCAAGGACATGCAGGAATACCGCAGCCTGCTCGGTGAAAAAATACTGGCACTGCCCGGCGTCAGTGACTCGCGCAGCTACGTGGTGATGGAAGAAGTGAAAGAATCCACGATTTTGCCGGTAATATAGAACCTGATGAAAACACTGATCCTGCATCACGACGACTGCCTCCGGCACGACCCCGGCGCCCGGCACGCCGAATCCCCTGCGCGAATTACAGCAGTCATGAATGGGATCAGGAACCTGCCCGGCACCGAACTGCTTCCGGCGCCACTGGCCACTGAGGCACAACTCGAACTCGCGCATGCTGCCGACTACTGGAAGCGCCTGCTCGAACTTGAACCGCATAAAAAGGACCCCCAGTCCCGGATTGCACTGGATGCAGATACCTTCCTGTCCCCAGGCTCATTAGATGCGACGCTGCGGAGCAGCGGTGCCGCCTGTTTCGCCGTCGACCAGGTTTTCGAGGGGCGGGCCAAAAACGCTTTTTGCGCCACGCGCCCGCCCGGCCATCACGCGAATTCGACGACTGCGATGGGATTCTGCCTGCTGAACCAGGCTGCGGTAGCCGCCCGTCACGCGCAGCAGAGCCAAGGCGCAGGCCGGGTGGCCATCCTGGATTTCGACGTACATCACGGCAACGGAACACAGGACATTTTCGAGGATTCACCCGATGTTCTGTACATCTCCAGTCACCAGATTCCCTTATACCCGGGCTCGGGTTATCCAGAAGAAACCGGCTGTGGAAACATCTTGAACCTGCCGCTGGCACCCGGGTCGGGCAGCACAGAGTTTCGCAGAATCTGGTCAGATCACGGGTTGAAGGCCCTTGAGGTGTTTTCACCCGACCTGGTCATCATCTCGGCCGGTTTCGATGCCCACATCGCAGATCCGCTCGCCCAACTTGAACTGGTTGATGAAGACTACGGCTGGATCACTTCGGAAATTTGTTCGTTCGCCGGTGCAAACTGCGGCTCAAGGGTCGTGTCGGTACTCGAAGGGGGCTATGACCTGAATGCCCTTTCTTCGGCTTCGGCAGCTCATGTCGCCGCCCTGGCGGGCTGATACTGCCCGCCAGGGTATCAATCATCAGATCAGCACACTGCTCAGGGCGTGTACCAGATCGGGGAGGTATAGGCGCGCTCCTGGGTCGTCATGGGTACGTCCGGGCTCGGCATCTCGATGTTGAAGCGTTTGGCCTCGTAGGCCGTCCAGCGCGGCGTCGGAATCTCAAGTACACGCACGTAGTAGAACGCTGATACCTTTGGATCGAAATCCGGATCAGCCCAGACTGAAATCAGCTCTGTACTTCCAATCGTGTTGGTCCACGTGGCATTAGCAACGTCCACCGTGTTGCCGACCGGCGGCAGCTTGCCACCTGGTCCCGGTTGCCGGTCTCCCGACCACGCGACGTCGTAGACCTTCTCCTGACGGTTACCGCGCCCATCGACCCAGCCCTTGACGATCTGTATGCGATCAAGATTGCCAGACAGCGGGTCCTTCAATGCCGCCACCAGGAAAGAAGGCGCTTTGCCGTCCGGCGCTTTCTTCAGGTCACCCCCCATAGGAACGCCTTTCAGGTAGCCGATATCGGCCGGCAGGCGGCCCTTTGCATCGGCATCAACGAAATCCCAGCCGCCAAAAAAGCGCACCAGCATACGTGGACCCGTAGTGGCATAGGTCTCCTTGCGCATCATCGCGTCGAACAGCGCCTCGCGAGTATTTTCACTGGCCCAGATTCCCTGGTACCCGGAAGCCACCATTCCCCAGCCCGTGTACTCTTTGTCTCCCACCTTTGCCATGGGGTGACTGACACGCCCGGGGCTGGGTTCCGCACCGGAATGCTTACCGAAGAAGTTTTCCTCTTCCGCGGTCGACAGGCCGGTGTGTGTATCAGTCGCGCCGACCAGGCCGAACTTGTAGGGATTGACGCCGAGGTCCTGCTCAAGCTGTAACCCGATCTGCAGTCCGCTACGGGCATACTCGTACTGCAGCATGTCATCTTCTTTCAGTGAAGTCAGGTCGAGATTACCCTGGTCCCAGGTCTCGTAGTCCGCGAATTCATCATCGGGAGACAGTAATGGGTGGGTCTCGCCGTCGCCCTTAATCTGCGTGGCTTCATACAGCGGTTCCCAGCGGATACGTTTCTGAGCGTAATCCTTGTCCACTCGATCACCGAAGTAAGTCCGGGACTCAGGAAACATGTTGCCATTCGACAGGTTACCGTTGTGCGCGATCGCCAACATGGTGCCGCCGGTCTTGTCCTCGTATTGCTGCATCCACTTCCACAGGTCGCGAGGATCCGGGCTGCCGTAAGGTGACAGCGTGGTGAGCGGTTCCATCACGCTGGCCTTGCTGGCATCGTCGCGATAAACCACCACGCGGTGCAGATTGTAGCCTTTCTCGGTGGAGGTCCATTCGTAACCAATAAACGCCGTGAAATTACCCGGATCGTTATTGTCTTCCGCCGCTTTGATAGTCAGGTCCCAGGCGTCTCGATAAGCCTCCGAGCCCGGCAACGATGCGAGCGCCTGCGGAAAACTGTTGCCGGTAATCGCCTGGATGATTTCGACAGCGGCTTCAACACCGGCCTTACCCCCTTCCTGGATCATGTCGTACCAGCGCCGGCCGGTCGGGTCTGCCAGCATCGAGGGCTCGCCGTCATACAACCGCGGGAAAAATCCCATGTTGTCGGAATGGTCAGCAACCACCAGCCAATCGAGGGGCCGGGACAGTTTCACGCGCTGACCGGTGGATGAGGTGACTTCGTTCCCCTTGGCGAAGCGATAGGCATCATCGGGTTCCAGACGTGCGCCGAAAGCGCCTGCATCCATCGACATGCCGGTGTGCACATGCGTATCGCCCCAAAAAACCTGCGTGGGGAAATTGCGCCCGGCATAGGGTGAATAGCTTTTGTTGGCCGGGAAAGCGCCCTCCAGTGATTCCTTACTCGGCACCGGGTCATTGCCGAATAGGGCGCCGGACAGCAACAGGCTGGCGCTAAGCGCCATCAATCGTGGAATCTGTGCAATCATGGGGTCTCTCTCCTGAACATCGAATGATCGTTAAAAGGGTGGCTACCCAATCCTCAAACACTAGCAGAATCGGGAGTGCTTGTCCTCGCCAGCCACCATTGAGGAAGGTTGTTAACTCCCTGGTGCTCTGAGTAAACTAGTGGAAACCTGAATTGGCGGGTGTAGTTCAACGGTAGAACATCAGCTTCCCAAGCTGAGAATGAGGGTTCGATTCCCTTCACCCGCTCCAGACCAAAAAACAACGAGACAGAAACAGACCACGATCCGGATCCTGAAAAGCGCCGCAAAATCGACTATTTTATTTTCGGAACATTGCTGGTGGAACGAATGAAGCTCTAACCAGCCGCCATCAAAAACCGGTCAGCAATCAGATCTTCCGCCATGCTCTCCAGTTTCCAGTTCTTCAAAAAACCACAGTGACCACCGTGCTCTGTAACGATCAGTTCGAGATTCGCATTGGCAGGAAGCTCTTCAAAATCTCCCACGGGAACCACCGGGTCATCGGCGCTGGTCAGAATGGTGGAAGGAACTGCCAGTGGCGCCAGGCGGTCATCGGCGATCGAATAGCCCTCGAAATACTCTTCGGCGTTCTGGAACCCCGCATGACGGGTGGCCAGGTAATGCGTACGCTCCCGCAGGCCCTTGATCTCGTGCCAGGTTTCCTGGCCGTACAGCTCCGGAAAGGCCTGTTTTTTGATTTTCAACGACCGTGACCACTTGCGCTCGAAATAGCGCTCGTAAAAGCGGATGCCTTCCTCCATCGACACCATGGCATGCAATGGATTAATGACCGGATTGACCGCCACTACATGCCCAATATGCAGCCCGGCCTGCTCAGCCTGCAAAGCCACTCGCATCGAGAAATTACCACCCAGGGAGTAACCGGCCAGGTACCAGGGTTCTGCGCCCAGGCGATCCTGCAGGTCGCGCAGCGCATGGACCACCTCGTCAAGCCTGCAGGAATGGAAAATCTCGTGATTGAGATGATGGGTGTCGCCGTGGTCGCGAAAGTTCAGCCTGAATACGTCAAAACCGCTCGCATAAAGGCGGGCGCCATTGGCCAATACATAGTTGGAATTGACGCTTCCTTCCCAGCCATGCAATAGAACCGCAAGGCCCTTGCTGTCGCCGGCCTGGGCGGAGTACAGGCCCTGCAACCGGATGTCATCACCCCCATCCAGCGTCCAGACTTCAGCTGCCAATCGCAATGCCTCGGAGCGGCGCAGTACGACCCGTTTGCGAATACCGCTACTGCTGATCAGGGACTGTACATGACCGCTGCGCAGGCCAGGCGGTGGTTGAAAATCTGTCCACACTTCAGGCATCAGAAATCTCCGACTCGTACGCCTTGCGAACCTGCCGCTCTGCTTCCCCTGCCAGCTGCCTGCGCTGCTTGCCTGTAGAGTCGATCAGCGGCAGGACCTGAACTTCAGCGATGCAGGTTTTCTGCATCAGCAAGCGGAAAACATTGGCCGCGAAATGCTCTCCGGGCAAAAACGTGATGTCATCGTAGCGAGCACCGTCTTTCAAGTACCTGATCATCACGGGCTGAACCGGCTTGCCGGCGTCGATGGCCGCGGCAAAAAGACGCGCATGAAAGCGCTTCACACCGTCTCCAGGCAGGATGCCGCCTTCCGGGAAAATCGCGACCCTGCGCTGTTCATTCAGGCGCTCAACCATTGCCGCCGCAACCCCGCTTGCGGAATCGTGACTTCCCCTCTTGTGAAACACCGTATGGCCCGCCCTGGCCAGGCCGCCCAGCAGGGGCCAACCGTTAATCTCTGCCTTGGCGACAAAGCCCATGGTGGCAAAACTGTGAAACACGCTGATATCCAGGAAGGAAATATGATTGGCCGCGACCAGTTGCGCACCTGGCACAAAATCGCCCTTTATCCGGCGCCTGACACCGAAAATGGTACAGATCACCGAGGACCACCAGCGCGATGTGATCTCTGCCAGTGAAACGCCGGCAAGCATTTTTGACTGGCCCCAGGAATACTGGCAGGCGACGGTGACAGGCGTTCCAATCACCAGGTGCAGCAGCATCAACGGAAGCCGGTACAAAAGTCGCAGAATTTTTAAAACTCCTTCCATCGAAAAGCCCGATCAGTCCCCGGAGTCCGTGCGTGACCCGACCTTCACAGTCAGCTTTGCCGAACAGACGAGATTATCATCCTGGTCACGCACATCAATGCGCCAGAAATGCAGGCTGCGCCCCAACCGGACAGGGCGCGCGATGCCGGTCACGACACCGGAACTGACCGACCAGACATGACTGCCACTGACCTCAACTCCCGCCACGCGGGCACCGGAATCGTCACAGGCGACCAGGAAGGATGCCCAACTACCCAGGGTCTCCGCCAGTACGATTGAGGCTCCGCCATGAAGGATGCCGAACGGCTGCTGGGTGCGCTCATCCACCGGCATTTCTCCACAGATAAAGTCCGGTCCGACGGCGGTGATGCGAATACCGAGTACGCGTTCGATTCCGACCTGTATCTTTTCGTTCATTTGGACCAGGCTGACTGGCGCCTGGCTGATGTACTGGTTCAAAATGCAGCCACGATGAATATGAAATCGGCGCAAGCCTACCACAGCGGCCGTTAATCAGCGAAAATGTGCGGCCTTATGTGGAGAAAAGCGTGAAGCAATTCGAAGTTACCATCGTTAGCAGCGGTAAAACCTTTACCGTAAACAAGGGCGAAAATATCCTGGTCGCCGCCCTGCGCCAGGGCGTCATGCTGCCCTATTCCTGCAAGAACGGCACCTGTGGGAGCTGCAAGGGCAAACTGGAAAAAGGCGATGTTCGTTATCCATTCCACCCACCACTGGCGCTGGAAAAAGAGGACATCGCGGACGGTTTTGCGCTGATGTGCCAGGCCGAACCCCTGGAAGACCTTGAAATCCAGGTCCGGGAAATAGAAGCCGTGCGTGACATCCAAATCAGGATGTTACCTACCCGCGTCGTTGAAAAAGACCTGCTGGCCGAAAATGTGGTTCGCCTCAGACTCAAACTTCCCGCAGCACAGAGATTGCAATTTCTGGCCGGCCAGTATGTTGACGTGCTGCTTGCCGGTGGCAAGCGCCGCGCGTTCTCCATCGCCAGTTGCCCTTCACTGGAAAATGAAATTGAGTTGCACATCCGCCACGTGGAAGGGGGTGACTTCACCGGCTATGTCTTTGATGATCTGCAGGTGCGTGACATATTGAGACTGGAAGGTCCGCAGGGAAATTTCTTCGTACGCAACGACCAACCGGAAAGACCCATGATCATGATGGGCGGCGGCACCGGTTTTGCCCCGCTGAAATCGATGATAGAGAACCTGCTCGAAAACGATGACCGGCGCGAGATTCATCTATACTGGGGCGCGAGAACCGTTGCGGAACTGTACCTGGAACAGTTGCCGCGGATGTGGGCAACCAGGCACGAGCACATCCATTACCGCAAGGCAGTCTCAGAACCGGATGAGAAGGCCGACCCGGACATCTTCCGCGGTTTGGTGCATGAAGCCGTGATTGCTGACCACGCAGACCTGTCTGGTTTCGATGTCTACATGAGTGGCCCGCCGGCCATGATTGAGACCGCCCGACGCGAGTTTATCGAACACGGCGTACCAGCCAACCGCCTGTTCTATGATTCCTTCGAATTCGGCCTGGATGTGCCGGTCAGGGTGCTGGCAAAGCCCCATTAGCCCGATAAATTTAATGCCCGGTATACCCTCCAGAAAGTTTCCTGGAAGGTCGAAACGCAGACCTTGATTAGGTTTTCGCATGGAAAAAAGAGGATTCAACGTTTGTCATTTTTCACTGAGCTAAAACGCAGAAAGGTCATTAAAGTGGGCGTCGCCTATTTGCTTATTGCATGGGTAATTGCGCAGATCTTGCAGTTGCTGTTTGAAAGTTTTGGCACACCGGACTGGGCGATCAAGACTGCACTCGCGCTACTGGCGGCCGGGTTTCCTGTTGCCTTGTTTCTTGCCTGGGTATACGAAATGACGCCTGAGGGCCTTAAACTCGATCGCGATATCGACCGGTCAGAGCCCATTACTCCACACACCATAAGGAAACTCAAAGACGCCAATCGTTCTGGCACGCAATTGAGGTCCGTTGTGTACAAGAGCCGTTGCAAGGGCCTGGCCAATTGGGACCTGGTGGAATCGATCCTTGCAAGCAGCACCAAGAACAATTACGCCAATGCGATTACGGGCGTGCTGGTGGCAACGGAAACTCACTTCCTTCAGGTATTGGAAGGCGAGTTTGGAGCCTTAAACGCCACCCTCGAGAGAATCTCACGTGATACACGTCACAACGAAATTCAATTGATCAGCTTCGGCGAAATTGAAGAGAGGAGATTCGGTGATTGGGGTATGCATGGTATAGGTCTGTTTGATTTGAACCCGGAGTTGGCAGCCAGGCTATGTGGTAAATTTGGCGAAGAAAATGGCAATGTCTGCTTCCCTTCCACTGAATATGAAGTAATGGACTTGCTCAAAATGGTTCTGCCCGAAGAATCGAATCGTCCGAAGGCCGGTTGATGGGCTGCAAACCAGCGGCCCGGGGCTGAAGTAGCGGGTCGACAACACCAGAGTGATCAGAATCCGGAATTGGCCGGACCGCAGAGCTAATCACTTTTAAGAATGATCCTTATCGGGTTCTGCTTTCCGCACCGTAACGGAATCAGTCACTGAAAAGGTCATTTGGGCCATTTCCGACCCAATGTATGGACTCCTTCGTGGGCGTTTTCGTCGACACCCAACTTAGTCACCCAGGTAGGAGGAGTCCATATACGAAAGAGAACTCCGAATTGTTTCCTTGATAAAGCATCAAATCGCAATTTTATAGCTATTCTCTATACTGAAATATGCGGCACCAATTGCTGCTTCATCGCCAGATTATTCTCAAAACAACTTCACACAATCGGCGATATATAAACGAATAACCTCCCGATCCATTGGCGATCATGGCCGCATTCATTTGCAACTGTTGGAATTCAAGAGATGTGGCGTAGGAAAGATCCAGTCGTAGTAAGGCCTGACTGAGCACTACCTGGACGTCGGTTCAATCGGAAGGAGAGGATCATGTCGAAGAGATTGTTTTTCCTTGTCGTCACCCTGCTGTTCGGTACCTTTACCGCAGGCACACAAGCCTGGGACCACCCGGCACACATGACCACCGCCGCGATCGCGTTCATCGAGATCGAAAAGGCGAATCCCGAACTCGCGGACGCGCTGGAACTCGTATTCATGAAACACCCCGACACCAGCCCGTTCTGGGTCGCCGCCGGGGATACCCGGGGCCGGGAGCGCTCCAGGCGCATGTTCATCGAAGGAGCGCGTTGGGCCGATGATACGAAAGGCACCATCCACGACCGTCCTACCTGGCACACGGCACGCTGGCCGATCATGACGGATGACGCCCCGCCCGAAGCAAAAGCCGCAGCAGAGGGCAGGGAAGGCCGTCCAGCCGGGCAGGCGATCGAAGCACTCGTCATGAACTACGCGATGCTGTCGAGTGCTGAGACCAACAATTCTGAACGCGCCAGTGCACTGACCTGGCTGCTTCACCTGGTTGGGGATATCCACCAGCCCCTTCATGTCAGTGACCAGTACTCGAAAGCATTTCCCGCCGGAAACGGCGCCGGAACGCTCGAGTACGTGATGGACCCGGTCAATGGCATACCCATGCCGCTGCACCTGCTCTGGGACAGCAACATCTACCGGTCGACGGAACTGGATGACATCGACAAAGTGGCTATAAACCTGGTGAAGAAGTTTCCGCGCGATAAGTATCCAGAGCTGATCGGATTGGAAGGGCCAGGCGACTTTGAACGATGGGCGCGGGAAAGTTATCAGGTTGCGGTCGATTTCGCGTATGGGTACGGACTCGAGACCGTCATGGACCCGGACAAGGACCTCGATTCGGACAAGGCTGTCAAGAAGATGGTGGCCTACATCCTGTACGGAAAACCTGCGGTTGATGATGCCCCTGCCGTCCCTGCGGAATACTGGGAGAAGTTACAGACGACCGCCCAACGGCGCATCACGCTGGCGGGTTACCGGATCGCTGCTCTCGTCCTTGCCGCGGCCGACCAGATAAATGCCGAAAGGTCATTCACAGGAATAGCCCTGGATACGCTGGATTAGGCTGAGTCGATCCCGGCAACCGATAACTGGAAAAGAAACCCTTATTCATGTGACAGGAAGGAGCAAACGATGCAATTGACGTTCGCACAGCTCAGCACAATTGTGGTGGCCGCAACCCTGGCCGCCTGCACCACGACAGATACGACCAAACCGGCAATTCCCAAAGGATCGGTGGACATGGGGGTCCAGGTAGAGGAAATCATGCCCGGAATGCTCCAGGGCTACCTGGACGCGGAAGAACAACTGGACAGCAAGGTATTCGTGCTACCCGCTCCGGCCGAGGACTCGGCAACGCAGGCGATGGATACCGCCTGGGCCGACCAGATGCAAGGCTTGCGCGGTTCACCACGCTGGGACCTAGCAGCGCGCGACGCCGACCTGCACTTTCCGGTCCCGGCAGATGTATTCTCCTGCGCGCTGGGCATCCCGGTGAACAGGGATGACACCCCGGCGCTGTACCTGATGCTGTGGCGGACGATGACTGACCTCGGACTGGCGCCGTATTCCGCCAAGAACGCGTACCAGCGTGAACGCCCGTTCATGATCAGGGGCGAAACAACTTGTACGCCGCAGGACGAAGAGTTTCTGCGTGAAGACGGCTCCTACCCCTCAGGCCACACGGCGATCGGCTGGGGCTGGGCGCTGGTCCTGACCGAGCTCGCGCCGGACCGCGCTGAGGCAATTCTTGCCCGGGGCCGTTCCTTTGGTGAAAGCCGCAATGTCTGCAACGCGCACTGGTACAGCGATGTCGTAGCCGGACGGCTGACGGGTGCTGCTGCGGTGGCCAGGTTGCATGCCGAGGATGAATTCCTGTCTGCCATGGCAGCGGCGGGCAAAGAAATTGCGCGGGTCCGCGAAGCCGGGCTCGAACCGACAGTCGACTGTGCTGCCGAGGCCGAGGCCCTGGCGACACCACTTCAATAAGCTAACCGTCGATCCTCGTGAACGCAGGGCATTTCTATGCCCATTTGTTCTCTTGTTGGCCGATTGCAGAGATAAAGACCTGCGAGGCGGGGTCTAGAATTTGTTCTGTTATGCGCCGGCAAGCAGAAATAGATCAGCGACAAAGATCGGACCCGG
>JAOUCS010000016.1 GCA_029859645.1 Lysobacterales bacterium
GGGATGCCCTGGTTCGCTGCGTTTCATCGGTGCTCAGTCAGCAAACCCCCGTCAGGATCACGGTCACTGACAATGCATCCACCGATGACAGCATGAAACAACTGCAGAGCGCATTTGCGGGTTCTGCCCAGGTTAAGCTGATTGCCAATGATACAAACCTTGGCTTTGCGCGGGCGGTGAACGCCGCTGTCAGCCGGATCGGTGAAGCCGCACGGTACCTTTTGATTCTGAATCCGGATTGCGAACTGTTGACCGGGTCGTTGCCACTGCTGGTTGCCGCGCTTGACCAGGACACCGGCGCGGCGATCGCCGGTCCGGCGGTGGTTGATCGCCAGGGCCAGCCGATGAAGGGGACGATGCGTCGTTTTCCAAACCCCTGGAATGCGTTTCTGACCTTTTCCGGGCTATGGCGCATGGGCCGGTTTTTTCCAGCCTTCCAGGGTGTCGATGGTTCGACCCGTTTGCCCGCGACGACGGTCGAGGCCGAAGCGGTGTCAGGCGCCTGCATGCTGCTGCGGGCTGATCTTTTTCATCAAGTTAATGGACTGGATGAGTCTTATGGCCTGCATTGCGAGGACCTGGACCTGATGTTCCGGCTGCGCGAAAGAGGTTATCACTGCCTGCTGGTGCCCGCGGCACAGGTCTTCCATCAGCAGGGCCTGTCCAGCAGCAGCCGGCCCGTTTGGGTGCATTGGCAGAAGCATCTCGGGATGCAGCGATTTTTCCTGAAGTTTCAGGCATCCCGGCACGTGTTTCCCATGCGCTGGCTGGTGCTGGCAGGAATCTGGATTCGATTCGCCCTGACCCTGCCACTTGTGTTGATCAGGAGTTGAGAGGCGCCATGTCTGCAACGGTGATGGTAACGGGCGCCAGCAGCCAATTGGGCGTGTTTTTGCTACCCCGATTGCAGGCCGCCGGTTTCAGCATACAGGCAATGAGTCGTAAGGTAACGGCCGGTCCGGTCAAGGTTTCAGGGGCAGTGCAATGGTGTTCAGCCGATACGCGCGCTGCGCCTGCGGGTGTCGATGCGCTGGTGTCCTGCGGCCCGCTTTCGCTGGCCGTGGAACTGGCCGGTCAAAGTAAGAGCATACAACGGCTGGTAGCGTTCAGCACTACCAGCGTGCTGTCCAAGGCAGATTCCGGAAACCGGGCTGAAAGTCGGCAGATGATATCCCTGCTTGCCGATGAGAAGCGCTTGCAGGCAGTCTGCAATCAACGCGGAATCAGCCTTTTACTGCTGCGCCCAACACTGATCTATGGCTGTGGCCTGGATCAGAACATCAGCCTGCTGGCCCGCTTTGGCAAGCGGTTCGGGTTTATCCCGGTGGCGGGAAAAGCCGCCGGCCTCAGGCAGCCTGTGCATGCAGACGACCTGGCCGCACTGGCTGTCAACGCATTGCTCATCGAGCCGGCCGTAGACCTGGCGAGTGCGGCTGGCGGCGGCAGCACACTGACCTACCGTGAAATGGTCCACCGGCTCGCAGCCAGCCTGCCAGGAGTTCGTCCGGTTTCGATTCCAGCCGGAGTATTTGGCGCTGTGGCCGCCCTGGCATCCCTGCTACCGGGTTTTCGCGGCGTAAACGCTGAAATGGTGCGTCGCCAGGCCACCGACCTGGTGTTCGATGACCACGCAGTCCGTGTCGCCCTGGATTATGATCCCAGGCCTTTCCGGCCCGGTCCGGCGGATTTCTCAGTTCCGGCCGAGGCCGGCAAGCTGCAGCTAGGCTGACAACGGACGATATTTGACCCGGTGCGGTGTGGCCGCGTCATCACCGATCCGTCGGCGCAGGTCAGTCTCGTATTCCGAGTAGTTACCCTCGAACCATTCCACCTGGCTGTCACCCTCGAAGGCCAGCATGTGGGTTGCGATGCGGTCCAGAAACCAGCGGTCATGAGAGATCACGACAGCAGAACCGGGAAACTCCAGCAGCGCTTCTTCCAGCGCCCGCAGTGTTTCAACGTCCAGGTCATTGGTCGGTTCATCGAGTAACAGCACATTGCCGCCCGAGCGCAGCAGCTTCGCCAGGTGTACCCGGTTGCGCTCGCCACCGGACAGGTCCTTGACCCGTTTTTGCTGATCGGAGCCGCGGAAATTGAAACGCCCGACATACGCACGGGATTGAGTTTTGTAGTTGCCTACCTGGATGATCTCTTCGCCGTCCGCAATTTCTTCCCAGACGCTACGCTCACCATCAAGGCTGTCACGGCTTTGGTCTACGTAAGCCAGGTCAACGGTAGGGCCAATGGTGATACGGCCGCTGTCGGGCTTCTCCTCGCCGGTCAGCATCCGAAACAGGGTCGATTTTCCGGCTCCGTTACCACCGATCACGCCCACAATGGCCCCGGGCGGGATGCTGAAACTGAGGTCGTCAATCAGCAGGCGGTCATCAAACCCCTTGCTGAGGTTTTCAATCTCGATGACCTGGTTGCCCAGCCGGGGGCCCGGAGGAATGAATATTTCGTGGGTTTCGTTTCGCAGTTGATGGCTTTGCGAACTCAGCTCTTCGAAACGCTGCAGTCGCGCCTTGCTCTTGGCGCGACGGCCCTTGGGGTTGGAGCGAACCCACTCCAGTTCCGCCTGCATGGACCGTTGCCTGGCGCGCTCGCGCCCTTCTTCCTGCTGCAGGCGCGCTTCTTTCTGCTCCAGCCAGGAAGAGTAATTGCCTTTCCACGGGATGCCGTAACCGCGATCCAGTTCCAGGATCCATTCTGCTGCATTGTCCAGGAAGTAGCGGTCGTGCGTAATGGCGACTACCGTGCCAGGGAATTCAGTCAGGAAACGCTCCAGCCAGCCGACGGACTCCGCATCGAGGTGGTTGGTGGGTTCGTCCAGCAGCAACATGTCCGGGCTGGACAGCAGCAACCGGCAGAGGGCAACACGCCTTCGCTCACCCCCGGACAGGTGGCTGATCGAAGCGTCCCAGTCGGGCAGTCGCAGCGCATCCGCCGCCACTTCCAGCGTGCGTTCCAGTTCCCAACCGTTGGCATTCTCGATGGCTTCCTGCAGTTTTGCCTGCTCAGCCAGCAGGTTGTTCATCGCCTCGTCATCCATCGGCTCGGCGAACTGCATGCTGATTTCATCGAACTGCTTGAGCAGGTCGCGGACTTCACTGACCCCTTCTTCGACTACTTGGCGGACCGTTTTACTGTCATCCAGTTCAGGTTCCTGTGGCAGGTATCCAATACGCGTGCCGGGCTGCGGCCGGGCCTCTCCCTCGAAATCAGGATCAGCACCCGCCATAATACGCAGCACGGTAGATTTGCCGGCGCCATTGAGGCCCAATAATCCAATTTTCGCACCGGGGTAGAAGGACAACGAAATGTCCTTGATGATGGTGCGGTTGGGCGGGACGATCTTGCTTACCCCGATCATTGTATAGATAAACTGGGCCATGGCGGATTCCGATGCTGTGCTGATTTCCGTGGCGAATTATGCGCGATGACGTGCGCCGGGTCCAGAATCCCCGACCATGAAATTTCGTTCCGGCACGCCCCGTTTGCATGGTTAAAAATGTTAGAATTGAAAGCTTGCCACAGGACACGGGACCAGGAATGTTTGACCAGACTTTTCGCATACGCGGATACGATGATGAATTGGCCGATGCCATTGACGCGGAACGCACCCGGCAGGAAGAGCATATTGAACTGATTGCGTCGGAAAACTACGCCAGCCCGCGCGTTCTGGAGGCCCAGGGCTCTGTGCTGACCAACAAGTATGCCGAAGGTTACCCTGGCAGGCGCTACTACGGAGGTTGCGAGTTTGTCGACCAGGCAGAGGAACTCGCCAGGGCGCGGGCCAAGGAACTTTTTGGCGCCAATTACGCCAATGTGCAGCCCCATTCCGGTTCGCAGGCGAACGCGGCCGTTTATCTTGCCCTGATCAATCCCGGCGACACCATCCTCGGGATGAGCCTGAATGAAGGCGGCCACCTGACGCACGGCAGCCCGGTCAACTTTTCGGGCAAACTCTTCAACGCCGTCCAGTATGGCATCAATATCGAGACCGGCATGATCGATTACGAGATCATTGCCCGTTTGGCAAAAAAACACCGCCCGAAATTGTTGATCGGCGGGTTTTCGGCATATTCCCGGGAAATAGACTGGGCAAAGATGCGTGAGATTGCCGATTCCGTCGGCGCCTGGTTCCTGGTGGACATGGCTCACGTGGCAGGCCTGGTGGCCGCCGGTTGTTATCCCAGTCCGTTGCCGCACGCACACGTCGTCACTTCAACCACGCACAAGACCCTGCGTGGGCCTCGCGGTGGTGTAATACTTGCCAATGCAGACGAAGAAATGGTCAAGGCCCTCAACTCGGTTGTTTTCCCGGGAACGCAAGGTGGGCCGCTGATGCACGCAATCGCCGCCAAGGCTGTTGCTTTCAAAGAAGCACTGGATCCGGATTTCAGGCTATACCAGCGTGATGTTATCGATAATGCGCGTGCGATGACGGCAGTGATCATGGAACGGGGTTACAAGATCGTCTCTGGCGGCACTGATAACCACCTGTTCCTGGTGGACCTCATCGGCCGGGAATTTACCGGTAAGGACGCAGAGGAATCTCTGGGCCGCGCATTCATCACCGTCAACAAGAACACGGTTCCGGGGGAGCCGCGCTCACCTTTCGTCACCAGTGGCCTGCGCATGGGTACGCCAGCCGTTACCACGCGGGGTTTCACGGTTTCCGACTGCCAGGAACTGGCCGGCATCATCTGTGATGTACTCGATAACGTGGGTGTTGGCGAAGTCGAGCAGCAGGCCAAGGCGGCTGCACTCAAATTGTGTGGCAAACATCCCGTTTATTCGGACTAGCCTGATGTGGTGTCCTTTTTGCAGGCATGAAAATACCCGGGTGGTGGATTCCCGGCTGACCCGCGATGGAATGCAAATCAGGCGCCGCCGCCAGTGCGAAAGTTGTGCCGCACGTTTCAATACTTACGAGGCGCCAGAGTTGAAGGCGCCGCGAATCATCAAAGCGGATGGCGCGAGGGAGGCGTTTTCCGAAGGCAAGTTACGCGAAGGCATGTTGCGGGCACTGGAGAAACGGCCCGTGGAGACCAGGGAAGTAGAGCGGACCATCCGTTCATTGCTGCGTGAGATTTCCACGGTCGAGGATTCAGAGATTCCCAGCTCATTGCTCGGCGAATGGGTGATGCGTGAATTGAGTAAGCTCGACCAGGTCGCTTACGTTCGCTTCGCATCTGTTTACAAGCGTTTCGAGGACGTCCAGGCGTTCCGTGATGTGATTGAAAGCCTCGAGCGGGATGCGCCTGGCGATGATGATAGCCGGCAGATATCGCTGCTGGACAAAAAGTGACTTTTTCAGGATTTGACCACGCATGCATGGCCCGTGCTTTCCGACTGGCGCGGCGGGGTTTGTACACGACGGACCCCAATCCCAGGGTAGGTTGCGTGATTGCTGATTCAGAACACGTCATCGGCAGTGGCTGGCACCGGCTGGCTGGCGGCCCACATGCGGAAATAGAAGCCCTGCAACAGGCAGGTCCGGCGGCTCGCGGAAACACGGCCTATATCACCCTTGAACCCTGCAGTCACCATGGACGCACAGCGCCATGTACCCAGGCATTGCTCGCTGCCGGTATTTCCCGTGTCGTCATTGCCGGTTCAGATCCCAATCCACAGGTCAACGGTAAAGGACTGTCCCGGCTGACCGATGCCGGCGGGACGGTGGAGCATGGTCTGATGGCGCAGGAGGCAGAGTCGCTCAACCCGGGTTTCCTGATGCGAATGAGGTCAGGGCGTCCCTGGGTACGAATCAAAATAGCTATCAGCCTGGACGGACGAACGGCTTTGCAAAGCGGTGAAAGCCAATGGATCAGCAGCGAAGCCTCGCGCCGCGATGTCCAGCGCTGGCGAGCCCGGTCTTCGGCAATCCTCACGGGTATAGGTACGGTGCTGGCGGACAACCCCGCAATGAACGCCCGCCTGGACCGGGAGGTTTTGCAACCCGTCCGGATCATTGCTGACAGCCGCTGGCGTACGCCACCGGACTGCCGCATGCTGACAACGGAAGGAGACGTAGTGATTGCCGGCAGCGAGGACGTTCCCATTCCCCCCGCACTGGCGGCGAGCCGGGCCCGCTGCCTGCCACTGCCGGTCAGTGAGGAGGGTATTGAGCTTGCTGCGCTGCTGGCTGAGCTGTCGCAGATGGAAATCAACGAGGTCCAGGTCGAGGCGGGCTCACGCCTGGCCGGCGCCCTGCTCAAAACGCAACTGGCGGATGAATTGCTGATCTACCAGGCACCGGTATTGCTGGGCAGCGGGGGCGCCGGGCCTTTCGAGTTTGGTCCGCTTGAATCCATGACTGAACGAACGCATTTAAAGATCCTGGAAACTTTACACATGGGTTCTGATCTGCGAATACGATTACAACCCGAATAAAGGCATTGACCATGTTTACCGGAATTGTCGAGAGTACAGGTGTTCTGCAGGAAAAAACCCCGATTGGCGGGGACTGGCGCCTGCGGTTCCAGTGCAGCGAATTGGAATTGCAGAAAGCGCGTCCGGGTGACAGCATCTCGGTGGCAGGTGCGTGCCTGACCATGCTGGAACCGGATGAATACGGTTTCTGCGCCGATGTGTCCTCCGAGACACTCAGTCTGACCACGTTGGGGCAGTTGCAAGTGGGCCAGGCTGTAAACCTTGAACTCGCCATGGGGCTGGACGCGCGACTCGGTGGCCACATGGTGACCGGACATGTCGACGGCAAGGCAAGATTGCTGTCGCGCCGGCAAGATGCGCGCTCAGAGCGTTTCGAATTCGAAGTGCCCGTTCACCTGTCGCGTTATATCGCCAAAAAAGGGTCTGCCTGCCTGGATGGCGTCAGTCTCACGGTCAACGAAGTCTCCGACCATTCATTTTCTGTGTGCCTGATTCCACACACGCTCGAAGTGACGACCCTGGGCCAATTGTCGCCTGGTGACGAAGTAAACCTTGAGGTCGACCTGATTGCCAGGTATCTCGAGCGCCTGATGATGTCGGTTGAAAGCGAACAGGCCCAGGACTAGACGATGACTTCAGCAACCAAATTTAACAGCATTCCGGAACTGCTCGATGAACTCAGGGCAGGTCGGATGATCGTCCTGATGGACGACGAGGAGCGCGAAAACGAGGGGGACCTCGTAATGGCGGCTTCCAAGGTACGTCCCGAAGATATCAATTTCATGGCGCGCTTCGGTAGGGGGCTGATCTGCCTGCCGCTGACGCGGGAGCGATGCAGGCAGTTGCAGTTGCCGCTGATGGTCAATGAAAACCAGGCGCGGTTTGCGACCAACTTTACCGTATCCATCGAGGCGGCGGAGGGTATAACCACAGGCATCTCGGCCTATGACCGCGCGCACACGATTCGCACCGCGGTCCTGCCCGACGCAGAGTTTGGCGACCTGTCCCAACCCGGTCATGTATTTCCCTTGATGTCCCAGCCGGGTGGTGTGCTGGCGCGGGCGGGGCACACGGAGGCCAGCGTCGACCTGGCCATGCTTGCAGGGCTCGAACCGGCGGCTGTGCTGGTGGAGATTCTCAACGAAGACGGCAGTATGGCGAGGCGCCCTCAGCTCGAGAAATTCGCTCGCGAGCATGGACTGAAAATCGGTACCATTGCCGATCTGATCCGCTACCGGATGGAAACCGAGAAATCGGTCGAACACGTGTCATCCCATGAAGTCAAGACGGACTTCGGACCCTTCATGCTCCATACCTACCGTGACTTGATCGAAAACCGGCTGCATCTGGCGTTGATGCGCGGACAGGTGGATCCCGCGCAGGCATTTCTCGTCCGGGTTCACGTGCAGAATCCGCTCAGCGATGTCCTGTCTATCCACCGTTCTGATTTTGGCATGCCGCTGAGGGCGGCACTTGCGCGTATCGATGCAGAAGGCAATGGGTTGGTGCTGGTACTGGGGGGTAACAAGGACGATGAAGAGATCCTCCGGCAGATTCAGCAAAAACCGGCACCCGCGATCGAAGCCAGCGGCGACAACCGGCGCTCCCGCGAGTTGCGAACCTATGGTATCGGCGCGCAGATCATTGCGGACCTGGGTATCCGCAAAATGAAGGTCATGAGCGCACCCTGGAAGCTGACTGGGCTGGCAGGTTTCGGGTTGGAAGTGGAAGAATACATTGGGCCATCGGAAGACGGGGCATCATCAGCATGAAAGACATCACCCCCGGCGTGCTGGGGAAAAACATGAACATCGCGGTCATCGCCGGCCGCTTCAACCGCTTTATCGTGGATGAGCTGGTTGCGGGGGCCAGGGATGCGCTGGCAAGGCAGGACATTGCGGAGTCGAGCCAGGTACTTGTGTGGGCGCCCGGCGCCTTCGAGTTACCGGTGCTGGCAAAGCAGCTGGCTTCGTCCGGTAAATACGATGCGATCATTGCTCTCGGCGCGGTGGTGCGAGGCGGGACGCCGCATTTTGATTTTGTGGCGGGTGAATGTGCGAGTGGGCTGACCCGGGTTGCCCTGGATCACGGTATTCCGGTGACCTTTGGCGTGTTGACGACCGATACGGTCGAGCAGGCCCTGGAACGTGCTGGCACAGGCGCAGGAAACAAGGGTTTTGATGCGGCCATGACAGCGATAGAAATGGTCGAAACCCTGCGCTCGGTTAAAGCTCATTTAGAAGGTTTACCGGCCTGATGACCGATTCAAAGCGATTCGAGCCCCGCAGAAGGGCAAGGCGCCGGGCTTTACAGGCTCTGTACCAGTGGCAAATGACCGGCCAGGAACCCCGCGAGATCCTTAAGCAGTTTCAGGCCGCTCAGGATATGACGGGCGTGGACGAGGCCCACTTCGAAAATCTGCTGCTGGGCGTCAGTTCAGGTAGTGAAGCCCTGGATAATGAACTTCGCCCGTTCCTGGATCGGCCCGTGGAGCAAGTCGACCTGATGGAGCATGTCGTGCTTCGGATCGGCGCCTTTGAAATGCTCAACTGCCCCGAATCACCGTTCAGGGTGGTGCTGGATGAGTGCGTCGACCTGGCGCACCGGTTCGGCTCGGAGCAGGGGCATGCTTTCATCAACGCGGTGCTGGACAAAGCAGCCAGAAAGTGGCGGCCTGTTGAAACAGGTAATCCAGAAGCGCCCTAGCACCATGTCGGAATTCGACCTGATCGCCAGCCTGCAGCGGATAATTTGTCTGCCTGCGGATATCGTGGAAGCAGGCTGTCGTGTGGGCATCGGAGACGACAGCGCAGTCCTTGAGGTTCCACCCGGCCATGAACTCATTGTGTGCACCGACACACTGGTCGAAGGTGTGCATTTTCCATCCGGTACACGGCCGGAGGCGATAGGCCACAAAGCCCTGGCAGTCAATCTCAGTGACCTTGCTGCAATGGGAGCAAGACCCACGTTCTTTTTTCTGGCCCTGACCCTTCCGGCGGCCGATCCTGCCTGGCTGGAAGCATTTTCGCGCGGCATGGCAAGCCTGGCCCGCCAGTCCCGGATACAACTGGCAGGCGGTGATACGACATCCGGACCGCTAAGCGTCACGATTACGGCCATGGGAGTAGTGGAAAAAGGCAGGGCGCTGCTTCGTTCCGGGGCCAGGCCGGGTGATAAAATTGTGGTTTCCGGTATTCCCGGGGCGGCGGCCAGGGCCTTGCAGTTGATAAAAAATGAAGAAGCGCCAGATCCGCCTGACCGGGCCGCGTTGGAATTTCCTGTGCCCCGCCTGGGGCTGGGCCAGGCGCTGCTGGGAAAGGCCACAGCCTGCATTGATCTATCTGACGG
This sequence comes from Lysobacterales bacterium, assembly GCA_029859645.1. Classification (GTDB taxonomy): domain Bacteria; phylum Pseudomonadota; class Gammaproteobacteria; order Xanthomonadales; family SZUA-36; genus JAHEFT01. The sequence continues at coordinate 9,748 of JAOUCS010000016.1, forward strand.
GCTGGCAGCCGATCTCGGCCACGTACTGCACCAGTCGGGCGCAGGAGCGTTGATTGAGCTTGACCGGTTACCCAGGTCAAACAGCCTGGAAGCACTGCCGGATGAAGCCCGGTGGCCGTTGCAGTTGGCCGGCGGTGATGATTATGAATTATGTTTCACTGTTTCGCCGTCAGTCGTTCCGGATCTGCCGGCGATTGCGAATTCATGCGGTGTTGAATTAGCGGTTGTGGGAACAGTTGTCAGGCAGCCCGGTCTGAAATTTGCAAGGGCCGATGGCAGCCTGTTTGGGTTGGCATCCAGCGGGTATGAGCATTTCAGCGGCCAGGAGAACTCGACTTGAATCGATTGCTTGAATCGGATCCGGCACTGCGAGAGGTTGCACTTCGCACCCTACCAGGATTCCTGGCGTTTGGCTTTGGCTCCGGGCTGGCACGGTTTGCACCCGGAACGATGGGTACCCTGGCCGCCATTCCCTTTGCTCTCCTCCTCATAACGCTTCCACCCGCCGGTTTCTGGCTGGTTTTGACTGGAGCATTCCTGCTGGGGGTCAAGATCTGTGACAGCAGCAGCAAACGTCTGGGGCAACACGATCCCGGAGGAATTGTGTGGGACGAAATGGTGGCCTACTGGCTGACAGTGGCCTTCATTCCGCTTACCTGGCAGTGGTGGCTGCTGGCCTTCGTCCTGTTCCGGTTTTTTGATATCGTCAAGCCGTGGCCTATTCGCCGGGTGGAAAAAATGTTTGGAGGCGGTCTTGGTATCATGCTCGATGATATCTTTGCGGCCGGTTATGCCATGGGGCTCATGTTTTTATTGCAGAGGTTGCTCTGATCAGTCCGTTTCAAATGCGTTCTGAATCCAGTCGAACATCGTTCTGCCTTCTTGCAAGCCGATGGAGATGACATCGAACCTGCAGGTTTGTTGAAACCTGTCGGGGTGACAGGCAAGAAAACGGCGAGCTGCGCGGATAATCCGCTGTTGCTTGGCTCGGGTCACGCTGTGTGACCCGCCACCCCAGGTATCGTGTTTCCGGAATCGCACCTCTGCAAATACGAGGGTTTCGCCGTCCAGCATGATCAGGTCGATTTCACCCACGCGGGCAAGGTAGTTGCGTTGCAATGTCCGCAAACCTTGCTGATGCAGAAAAGTCTCCGCAGCCTGTTCCCAGTGACTACCGCGTTGACGGGTCGTCTGCACGTTTCTGGCGCACCTCCTGCGCCTCGGGGCTTTTCAGGGTGATCGGCACGCCGCGGCTGAATTCCGCCCAGGCGGGTTCCCGTTGCAGCATGTCGCTACGGACAGAATGGTAGTAACCCGATTGACCCGGAAATTTGAAACCAGGGTCTTTTTTCATCAATTCCAGCCATGGCAGGAGATTCCACGCATCCTGGCCCAATGCGAAGAGTGAGCCAAGGGTGCCCTTTCTGATGCTGGCCAATTCCGGAATGTCTTCCTTCCTGGGGTGCGACAGTTGCCAGGGCGTCGCGGGGAAGCGAAATCCATTCAAGTCCTGATTACGGGAAGGATTGGGCTGCCCGCTATAAATGCGGGCCGTTGCATACACCGGGATATTTCCTGCATCGTGAAACTTGAGCTGCGGCCGGATCAGCCTTGCCTGGGTCTGTTCGCGGCCAGGAAAATGACGTCGATATCCTGCCGGCGAACGGGTTCGAACTCGAGGGTCATTTGCAGTGTGTTCTGCAGTCTTTGTTTGCGGGCCTTGCTCTCATCGATTTTCAGTATTCGCTCCAGGTCTGAACTGTGATCATTCTGCGACGGGAGATAGCGGGCCGCAGCTATGATTTGCCGCTCATCCTGTAGGAATTCTGCTTCGAATGCATAGGCCATTCTCTCGCCCCAGGCATCTTCCGACGCCAGCACCATGGCCCGTTGGTAACCTGCGCCAGCGGCATGTTCCGCGATCGCGCGGGCTTCATCGTCCTGGGACAAGGAGAGCGCGGACACCTGTCCTGCCAGGACAGAAGGCGCCACGAATCCTTCGGGTAAGTCATTGAGCGCCAGCATCGGCGTTGCCATTCCTGCAAGGCTTAGCATGGCCTCCACCGACTCTTTGCGAAGCGGCCCGATAATCAGGTCCGCACCGGCATCCAGCGCGTTGAAATAGGCGGCAATGGCTGATTGCTCATCATCACCCGTTGTGAAAAACTGAATCTCGGAACCACCGGAGTTCTCGAGGTAAGCACTCATGATGCCGTCCCGGATAGCATCCCCGGCTGCCTGTAGCCGGCCTGTCTGCGGCAGCAGTACCGCCACCTTGCGCGGCGGAGAGAAAAGCTGTCGATAGCTCAGCCAGGTTTCGAGCGCCTGCTGTTCAGTCAGTAAGTGATAAGGCTGGCGCGCCTTCCAGTCGCTGACGGCTTCGGCCACGCCTTCGGGAACGACCAGGTATTCCCGGATGACCCGTGTCAGGTCCAGCCAGCCGGTCAGGTTGCGATCTCCCCTGGGATTTTCGGCCCGGATCGCCAATTCACTGGAAGAGACGCTCTCCAGGGAGTGGACCAGTTCCACCGCCCGGTCGGGATCATAGAATCGCATGGCGTCACTGAGCTTTGCGGCGGCGCCGATATCACGTGACCCGGGGCTGGCGAGCTGCTGCATAAGGCGCGAGTAAAGTGCTTCATAGCGCTTGCTGGAGCTCGACGGCAGCCCCTGCCGGGCTTGCCTCAACAGGGTTTCTGCCTCGTCAGGACGGCCGCTCCGCAGCGCCAGGTCCGCCAATACCAGGTCCAGTCGGGACTGATCGGAGCGGGACAATGTTTCACGGTCGAGCCAGCGAAGCTCGTCCTGGGCATTGTTCGGTTTTCCGGCCAGCAGCCAGGCGTCCGCAGCCCTGACCCGGAGGCCCGATGCGGATTCGGCATTCGCCTCCAGCGCCTCTTTCTGCCAGGCCCTGGCGGCCTGCTGATACTGGCCTTTTGCGAAAGCGGATTCGGCAGTGGTGATGTCGGGTTGCGGCTGCCAGGTCTGGCTGGTACCGGCGCACGCGGAGATCATCAACGCGAGCACTAGCGGCCAGGTGCGCAATAACGCGTGGGTGATGATGGCTTTTGTGCCCGTGGTTGGGTGCTGATGGATGGTCGTCGTCATGGCAGCAGAAATGATACCGCAATGCGGCGTTGTTTGATTCATAATAATATGCCCCTATGACTGATGCCCGGCTCTACGTGGTGGCCACTCCCATTGGCAACCTGGAAGATATCACCCTGCGCGCCCTGGAAGTGCTTGGAGGGGTTGACGTCATAGCAGCCGAAGACACCCGCCGCACCCGTATCCTTCTGACCAGGCATCAGCTGGACAAGCCAATGGTTTCTTTGCAGGAGCACAACGAAGAGCAAAAAGCGCCGCGGTTGGTTGAGCGTCTGGCTGGAGGCGAATCCATAGCACTGGTATCCGATGCAGGGACACCTTTGCTGTCTGATCCCGGGTATCGCTTCGTCGCACTCGCGGCGCAAGCGGGTATTGAAGTGGTTGCGGTCCCTGGCCCCAGCGCCATCACGGCTGCTCTCTCGATCAGCGGACTGCCGACGGACCGATTTACCTTCGAAGGATTCTTACCAGCACGCCATATCGCAAGGGTGAAGACGCTCGAGCGTTTACGCCTGGAAACACGAACGATGGTGTTCTTCGAGTCCAGCCACCGCATCCGTGAAAGTCTTTCAGACCTGGCGGATGTATTAGGCGCCGATCGGCCCCTGGCGGTCTGCCGGGAAATGACCAAGCAGTTCGAAACCGTTCTGCGCGGCTCCCTGTCGGAAGTGATGGACCGGGTCGAGAGTGATTCCAACCAGTCCAGGGGTGAATTCGTGCTGGTAGTAGCCGGTAATGAACCACAGCAACAGGATAAACTGTCCGATGCAGTGTTGCTGGCACAATCCTTGCTGGAGTTCCTGCCCGCCAGCCAGGCTGCCCGGGTCGCTGCCCGCGTGCACGAGGTGTCGCGGCGTGAGGTTTACTCGGCGCTGGATTAAGCACCGCTTGTAAAGGTTGTTCTATGATTCTGTGGCCGAGTGCGCGAAAATGAACCTGGGAGCCGGCCAGGCAATCGCCCCGTTCCAGTCTTCGGACTGACACGGGGAGGAAAGTCCGGGCTCCACAGGGCAGGGTGCCAGGTAACCCCTGGGGGGCGTGAGCCTACGGAAAGTGCAACAGAAAAGATACCGCCCCCGGATCGTTTCGGCGTGAAGGAGGTAAGGGTGAAATGGTGCGGTAAGAGCGCACCGCGCAGGTGGTAACACGCTGCGGCATGGTAAACCCCACCCGGAGCAAGACCAAATAGGAAAGCAATACCGTGGCCCGCGGTGCTTTCGGGTAGGTTGCTCGAGGCTGCCGGTGACGGTGGTCCCAGATGAATGATTGTCCGCGACAGAACCCGGCTTATCGGCCGGCTCCCCCTTATTTCCCCCCGGCGGCGGGAAATGACTTGTCGTTACTTACCGGATGTGCTTCAACTTCATGTGATGCGCCGGATCCATTCAACAAACCCTACCAATATGCTGGATCATCCAAAGCCGTCACGCATGAGGCGCGGCCGTATTTTACCTCTAAAGGCCCTCCGCCAAGCGATTGGCCGAGCCATCCTTCAGGTTGCGAGAGTTTATAAGGGGGTTGAATTACTTCCGTTGAGAGCGGATGAAACCCAACTTTCGAGTAGAAAGAAGGGTCCCCATATGTAACGACATAGCTTACGCCCTGGCTGGTCATCTCGCGAAGCCCATGAGTAATCAGCGCTTGTCCTACTCCTGATCGCTGGTTGGCGCTGCGGACCGCGACTGGCGATAAAATAAATGCATTGAACGGCTCATCGAAGGAAAGTCGACTGAATAATATCGCACCCAGCATTTGATTTTCGTCCACTGCGGCAAAACCGTACACATCATTGCTACCGGTGCATATGACAAGATCAGTCGCCAATCGGCTGACCAGGATACCTTCATCTTCATCTGCAGACTCTGAGAACACTGAATAAAATAATGCTGCGATCTCAGAAGAATGCCTGGGTTCCAGAGGTCTCCACATCGTCTGAAGTGATTTGTCAGGCTGCGACCTACGCATATGTGTAATCCACGGTTGGCGCCACTAACACCCAAAGCAAAAACAAAACCCAAATATGACCGGTGAACACATTGTAATCCTTGAACAATCTGCGCCAGCTGTGACCAACCACGAAGTGACCGGAACGAACTTGAACGACTTATTATGTGTAGTGGCTGTCATTGTCTCAGTCTGTATTTGCTTCAATAACAATTTGGTTCTGATCCAACTCAACTACACATCTGTATTGTCCAAAATTGTAAGCGCTATCGACGTAAATTCTATTTGTGGTGGAGAGGGTTTCTCTTTTGTATCTCAAAAAATTACCTGTATCGAGTTGGGTGATTACGCTTTGCTCAGTTACGCCTGGTCCAAAATTTGAACATAGAAATACAATCTCTTTTCTGGCTTCATTCCACACAAAACCAAACACTATCACAGCGACAAGTACTCCTGCTCCTGTGCTTGCTAAGAGTAATCGCCGCTTCAAAATACTGCCTCCCTGGATTGACTCAAGACTATTTCGCCGATTCGGTATCCTCGTTAACCAGAAGGTGCTTGCAGACACATAACGTTTTAGTTAAGCGGCAGCCACTGAGTGGCTGTCCGGTGGAGGTGCGCAGCGCTGCAACCAGCTTTAACGGTTTACTATGCATCACCAAATGGCTCACCGTCTGCGATATTGTAAATTTTAATAGCTGTTCCGATCCGTACCATCCGCTTCCCCAATTCAGGAAAATCAGCGATTTCATGTTCCAGGTGTTCCCCACCCATCATGTATATGAGCTCTCCGTCAAAAGGGTTCGTCATGTTGTGAGCAACAGACGGCGTCGGGAAAGCAACGAAGTCTCCTGGGGCGAGTTCGTACTCTTCACCATCGATCTGGGCAACGCCTCGACCGGAGAGAATATAAATCCATTCTTCCTCCCGATGGTGCAAGTGATATGCAAAAGACTCCTTGCCGGGAGAAATACGGACCAAACTGACTCCCGTTCGGCTCAGCCCTGAAATACCACTCAAATGAGTGCCGGTGATCTCAGATTTTGGGTTCCACGGGTGAGAAAAGGTTTTTTCACCACGTTTGATGGCGTTGGCACGTAGGAGATGCGGATACTTATCACTCATTTATTAACCTCAAGAAGTCATGCGTCACTTGTTGCATAACGTTTTAGTTAAGCGGAGCGTGCATAGCATGCGTCAGGTGAAGCCAGTTTGCCGCCGGAACGTACTTAAACGCTTTGTTAACTGGTTCTATACACATTTCTTCGATGGCCTAACTTCACAACAACAACTATCAACTCAGCATTCCGAATCTCATACAGAATTCGGTATACACCCTGTCTGATGCGATATTTCTCCTGACCAGAGAGTTTTTCTACACCATTCGGCCGGGGATCTGATCTTAAGGCTTCAATGCGCTTCAAAATCTTTGCGACATCCTTTTTTGGAATTTGGTGCAGGTCTTTTGCAACTGACCGCTTGAATATGACCTCAAAGCTTCCCATGAGCCTTTAGATCATTCAGCAACTCTTCATAAGTAATTGTGGGCTCGTTAATTCTGTTTCCAAAGGTCTCTAAGTCTTCCTGGTCTTCCTGCAAAACGTTGCGAACAGCCTCGTTAACAAGATCTGATACTGATCTGTGGGTAAAGGCGGCCTTCAAGCGCAAGGCTTGGTGAACCTCAGGTTCAAAATAGACTGTGGATCGTTTTGATGAATTGCTCATAGACTTTTCCTCCACAAACAACCTTAACGCTATAGCGTCATAACGTCAAGACGTTAAACCTATACAGTTAACGTTTTAGTTAAGCGGCCACGCGAAGCGTGGTCCGGTGAGCGAAGCGAACGTACTTGAACGACTTGTTATGTTGTTTCATGAATCATCCGAGCGGTGTACTGATCCTTGAACATCCAGGTCTTTCTTCTTAGGCCAAAAATGATCATAGGCGAGGAAAAAAAAGAGCGAAACAATCAACCCAATTGGCACCGCCAAGAATTTGACAAAAAATGCACTAGCCCAATCACCAAGAAGAAGATCTACAGCCATGTATAACAAGAGCCCTGCTACAACCGCCCCTGCAACTATCGAAAGAACATACTTCACTGTGACAAAAGCAACATAACGTCAATTATGTGGAAAAAGGTAATGTAACACGTACAAATTCAGGATTTAATGCCATCACCTCTTGATTTCTCCTTTCCCGCCAATGGCTTGCATGAATTTGTGTGTAAAAGCAAATGGAGCCAATGTCCGTGTAATCACTCAAAATGCCTACCAGGGGAACCTGCTTTTGCTCTCATGAACTGGGAAATGGTTTGCGTATCCTCTCTGGTTCTTCCAATTTAGTAGGCAACCATATGACCAGGCCCAGGCTTCTGGACCAGATGCGACATTCCATTCGCTTACGCCAGTATAGCCATGATACGGAGCGTGCCTACTTGCACTGGGTCAAGCGCTTCATTCTCTTCCATTCCTTCGCCACCCACCTGCTGGAAACCGGCACGGATATCCAGACCATCCAGTACAGGGAAGTGCTGTATGATCGGCCCCGTTAATACTGGCTGAATGCGAGGAGAGCCCCGCAGGGGCCGCTGAGCCGGAGCAGGCCCCAGCCCGGCCTTCCCCTGGCCGCCCCGCCGCGGAGAAAACTTTCTCGCCCCCAGAAAGCCACATTGCGGTCTGAGCGCTGCCACTCCCTTCGTATGTAATAAAAAGCGGATTTCAAATCTAAGTCGTTGTCGTGCTTGACATTCGCTTCCGAAATCACTATCGTGCACTTTAGTGGGAATTTGTGGTAAAAAGTGAAATATTAGTGGGGATGCAGTGTTTTTTGGAGAGACCGCAATCAATTTGGACGCTAAAGGGCGTCTGGCCATACCGATGCGCTACCGGGATGCAATCCAGGAGCGGAGTGGCGGGCAGTTGGTTCTCACCTATAGTGCATTCGACAACGGCGCTTTATACCTCTATCCAAAAGAAGAATGGGAAAGGGTGCGTGACGAAGTGACGGGATTGAGCACATTCAACCCGGGTCATCGCAGCCTGCAAAGAAAACTGGTGGGGAGTGCCAGTACAGTTGAGCCGGACGGCAACGGAAGGATTCAATTACCGCAGACGTTGCGGCAAGTAGCAGGACTCGAAAAGAAGGTCGTACTGCTTGGAATGGGCACCCGATTCGAGATCTGGAACGAAACGGTTCTGAATCAAAAACGGGTAGAGGAAGAACGCAGTCTTGACGAAGCTGCATCAGAAGAAATGACCCGCCTGGTTTTATAGGCGGGGGCAAGACAGCCAGAGGTGCGCAACGGAGTAGATGGGCGAATACCAACACCGGCCGGTTTTACTGGAAGAAGCGGTGGAAGCGCTCAACATCCGGCCCGACGGGAAATATCTCGACGGAACCTTTGGTAGAGGAGGGCATAGCAGGGCGATTCTGGCCTGTTTGTCCGATGAAGGCTGCTTAATGGCCCTGGACAGGGACCCGGAAGCGATAGCTGCCGGGAAGGAACTAGAAAAGGATGATTTTCGATTTTCCATAGTCCAGGGCAACTTTGCAGATTTGGAACGCTACGTCCGTGAATGGGGCGTTGAAGAAGGCCTCGATGGCATTTTGCTTGATCTGGGTGTTTCTTCACCGCAACTGGACGATCCGGAGCGCGGTTTCTCCTTTATGGGGGACGGTCCACTGGATATGCGTATGAACCCATTACAGGGTGAGTCGGCCAAAGAGTGGTTGGCCGAAGCGCCGGAACGGGAATTGACCCGCGTGTTTTGGGAGTTCGGAGAGGAGCGCCATGCGCGCAGGATTGCCCGGAGCATCGTGATGGCCCGGCAAAAGCAGCGGCTTGAAACAACAGGTCAATTGGCGAGATTGATCGAGAACACAATAGGTCGCCGGGAAAAAAACAAACATCCAGCAACACGATGTTTTCAGGCAATCCGGATTTTTATAAATGATGAACTGGCTCACCTGGTAACAGGTTTGGCTACAGCAATAGAGTTGTTGCGCCCGGGAGGAAGGCTGGTAGTAATCAGTTTTCATTCCCTCGAGGACCGCCTGGTCAAGCGGACGATAAAAGAAGCCGTACGACCAGGACAGGTCCGGAAAAACATACCGCAGCACCCCGATGCTAAGCCTGTATTGAAGCCGATTGGAAAAGTCATCAAAGCCTCTGACTCCGAACTCTCCGTCAATCCCCGTGCACGAAGCGCTGTCATGAGGGTTGCGGAGAAACTCGGTTGAATGCACGTTTAATTGTCTTGTTGATTGCTCTCTCGGCTGTGATAAGCAGCGCGCTGGGAGTGGTTTATACGCGACATGAAAGTCGCCGTGCCTCGGTAGAACTGGGCTTGCTCGAAGATCAGCGGGATGAACATATCGCCGAGTGGAGCCGCCTGCAGCTGGAACAGGCCTGGCTGGCGGACGCCAGTCACGTCGAGAGCAAGGCACGCGAACACCTGGGAATGGAAGCGCCTGAAAAGGCTGTAATCCTGGTGGTGAAGAAACCATGAGCCACGCAGAACAGTGCAAAGCGCCGGTTAGCAGGCTTTACGCTTTCCTGCTGATCTTTCTGCTCTGCTCAATTGCATTGGTGGCCAGGGCGGTCAATCTTCAGGTCGTTGATACTGAGTTCCTGCAGGACCAGGGTGAAGCCCGTTACCTGCGGGAAGTGGTGGTTCCGACGCGCCGCGGAAACATCCTGGATCGAAACGGCGAACCGCTGGCGGTCAGCACGCCGGTAGATTCAGTCTGGGTTAATCCCAAGATGTTGCTGCAGTCGCCTGAAGACATTAAGCCGCTTGCGGATGTGCTGGCGGTGGATGCCGACGAGATCGAACGTCGGCTGACGCAGCGTTCCACTCGTGAATTTGTCTGGTTACGGCGCAGGTTGCACCCCGACGTGGCCGCGCAAATCAAGGCGCTTAAATTACATGGCGTATTCCTCCAGAAGGAGTACCGCCGTTTTTACCCGGCCGGAGAAGTCACCTCGCACGTGATTGGTTTTACCAATATCGACGACGTGGGACAGGAAGGTCTGGAATTGGCTTACAACGACTGGCTTCAGGGCAAGCCGGGCAAGAAACGGATCATCCGGGACCGGCTGGGACGCACAGTTGAGCATGTCGAGATGGTTCGCGAATCCGTGCCCGGGCATGACCTGAGCCTGACCATAGACCGCCGCCTGCAGTACCTCGCATACCGTGAGCTGAAGCGCACCGTGCTTAAACACGGTGCGCGCTCCGGTAGCGTTGTACTGCTGGATGTGAAAACCGGCGAGGTGCTGGCCATGGTCAACCAGCCGTCCTATAACCCGAACCACGCAAATATGGACAGCGAGGGGCTGAGGAACCGGGCGGTGACGGATGTCTTCGAACCCGGTTCCGTGATGAAACCGTTTGCCGTGGCTTCGGCCCTTGAGACGGGCCGCTGGACGCCGACTACGCCGATCGATACGACGCCCGGGCGAATCAATATCTCGGGTCACACCATCAGCGATCACCATAATTACGGCCCGATCGATGTCACCCGGCTGATCACCAAGTCTTCCAATGTTGCAGCGACAAAAATCGCGCTCGACCTCGAGCCGGAGCATATGTGGAATACCTATGACCGGTTTGGCTTCGGGGACGTGACAGGGACCGGGTTTCCGGGCGAATCCGCTGGTGTGCTGCGCAACCACCGCCGCTGGCGTCGGGTGGAGCAGGCGACGCTGTCCTATGGCTACGGTATCTCTGTCACCGTGCTGCAGTTGGCCGAGGCTTTTGCGGCGCTTGCTGATGACGGCCGCCTGCGACGGCCCAGCCTGGTCATGGGGGCGACCAATCCGCCAACCTCCATACTGGACCCCACCATTGCCCGGCAGGTTTCTGCAATGCTGGAAACCGTCACCGGTCCCGAAGGCACCGGCAAGCAGGCCCGGGTCGAGAATTACCGCGTATCCGGTAAAACGGGGACGTCGCGCAAGGCAAGTGCATCCGGATACGCTTCAAGATACATCGCGACTTTTGCCGGATTTGCACCCTCCAGCGACCCCAGGGTCGCGGGTGTTGTGGTTATCAATGATCCCTCCGGCAAAGTCTATTACGGCGGGCTGGTCGCTGCCCCGTTGTTCTCAGACGTCATGACCGGTGCTCTGCGCTTGCTGAATGTGCCGCCGGATAATTACGAAGGCATGGTGGTGCAGGCTGCCGACATCCAGCCAGGGAGCGGTCAATGAGCTGTCCCATGAGTGTCCAGACTTTACTTGAGGGTTGGTGCGATTCGGTCCCTGACCTGGTCATTACAGGCATCGCGCTTGATTCGCGATGCGTGATGCCCGGCAACGCGTTTCTCGCGGTGGCCGGCGCCGCTACCCATGGCATGTCTTACGCGGGTGAGGCCGTCGCCCGCGGCGCGGCCGTCATCATCCATGATGGACTGGCAGTCTCTCCGCTGGTGGATGTGCCTTTGGTGCATGTCTCCGGCTTGGGAGGGCTCCTGTCCAGTATCGGTGCGCGGTTTTACCACTCGCCCTCAGACCACCTGCTGATCGCAGGTGTGACAGGCACCAACGGCAAGACATCCACGGCTCACTATCTCGCCCAGTCCTGGCAGAGGACCAGTGGCGACGCGGGCATTATCGGTACCATCGGGTATGGCCCGCTGGGGTCACTAAAACCCGCAAACATGACTACACCGGACCCGGTTTCATTACAGGCCATGTTGTCAGACTGTATTGACCAGGGCGTGGAAAAATTGTCCATGGAGGTATCGTCTCACGCGCTCGACCAGGGTCGTTGTGATGATGTTGCGTTCGATGCGGCGGTGTTCACCAACCTCAGCCGGGATCACCTGGACTATCACGGAACAATGGAAGCCTATGCCGCCGCCAAGCGCCGCTTGTTTGTAGACGCACATCCCAGGTTTGCCGTGGTCAATGTCGATGACGCATTTGGCAAGACCCTGGCTGCTGAAATCGGCAATGGTACGCAGGTATTCACTTATGGCACCAACGGTTCTAGCGAATTGCGAGGATCAATCCTGCAGATGGACTCCCTGGGCATGACCCTGAAGCTTATTTCGCCCTGGGGTGACGCTGAAGTACGCAGCGGCTTGCTGGGCGCGTTCAACCTGTCCAACCTGTTGGCAGCTGCGGGCACACTGGCCTTGCTGGGCATGCCCTGGAGCCAGGTGACGCACCAGTTGGAGATGATGCGCGCAGTGCCGGGACGGATGCACTGTTTCGGTGGAGAAACGGCCCAGCCAGTGGTGGTTGTGGACTACGCGCACACGCCTGACGCCTTGCAACAGGCGTTGCAGGCCCTGCGATCACATTTGCACGGCCGCCTGGTGTGCGTGTTCGGCTGTGGTGGCGATCGCGACAGTGGCAAAAGACCGATGATGGCGCAGATTGCGGAAGCGCTGTCCGACCGGGTGGTTCTGACTACCGACAATCCCCGCGGGGAAGAGCCCGCTGCCATTATCGGTGACATGCTGGCTGGACTGGATCGCCCGGATGAAGCCATGGTGATTGAAGACCGGGCTTCGGCAATCCGCCACGCGGTGCTGGCCAGCCGTCCCGGGGATATCGTATTGATCGCGGGTAAAGGGCATGAGGGCTGGCAGGAACTGAATGGCCGGAAAATACCGTTCAGCGATGAAGCCGCCGTTAATGCAGCCCTGGAGGAAGCGGCATGATCCGGCTGCAGCTGAGTGACCTCGCGGCCTGCCTTGGTTGTCCGATGCCTGCCAATGACGTGGCCGTCGAAAATATCGCAACGGACAGTCGTAGAGTGCATCACGCCACACTGTTCGCCGCGTTGCCCGGGAACAATGTCGACGGCCATGATTTTGCAGCTTCCGCAGTTGACCTGGGGGCTTCAGCCCTGCTGCTGAGCCGCACCCTGGACCTGGATGTTCCCCAGCTGGTCGTTGACGATGTTTTGTTGGCGCTCGGTAGAATTGCGTTGCTGCTGCGTGAACGCCTCGATCCGGCAGTTATTGGAATCACCGGCAGTAATGGCAAAACCACGGTCAAGGAAATGGTTGCCAGCATTTTGAGCACCGACGCCGCCGTTCTGGCTACACGAGGGAATTACAACAACGAACTGGGTGTTCCATTGAGCCTGTTCGAGCTGGAAGCACAGCATCGCTACGCGGTGCTTGAAATGGGTGCAAGCAAGGCAGGTGACATTGCCTATCTCTGTGGCATTGCCAGGCCTGATATCGGCCTGATTACCAACATCGGGCCTGCCCACCTGCAAGGTTTCGGCACCGAGAAGGGGGTCGCGCTGGCCAAGGGCGAGATGTATAGCGCATTGCCAGCCGATGGCTGCGCGATAATCAATGCCGACGAGCCCTGGGCGGATATGTGGCGGGAAATGAACTCAGCCGGGCGTGTGCTGAGCTTTGGCAGCAAGCCGGAGTGCGATATCCAGCTGACCGGGCGGGACACGCAACCCCGGATCAGGATGCCGGGCGGCGAATTCAACTTGCGGCTGGCGTTACCCGGACTGCACAACCAGATGAATGCGGCCGCTGCTGCCGCTGTTGCTGTTTCGCTCGGAATCGATACAGGTGCTATCGAGCAGGGTCTGCAGGCCGTCAAGCCGGTTCCCGGTCGACTGAACCTGATCCGCACAACCGCCGGCTGGAAGGTCATCGACGATACCTACAACGCTAACCCGGCATCGCTTTACTCAGCCTTACAGGTGTTGGCCCAGATGCAGGGAACGCCCTGGCTGGTGCTCGGTGATATGAAAGAGCTGGGACATGACAGCCGCAAGATGCACCGTGAGGTGGGTGAGGCCGCCAAGGCTATGGGCGTTGGCAGATTGTTCACCACCGGCGAATTGTCCCGCTTCACCGCGGAAGCCTTTGGGGAAGGTGCCGAGCACTTTGAAGACCGTGGCGAGCTTGCCAAGGCTCTGCTTTCTCAACTCAGGCCAGGAACCACTTGCCTGGTAAAAGGTTCGCGCTCCATGGGGATGGAGGCCATTGTCCAGGCGATCACGGATGCCGATGGCATGAGAGAGGCGAGCTGATGCTTTACTGGCTGACCCAGCAACTGACCGATATCAATTCCGGGTTTGCAGTTTTTGGGTACATCACGCTGCGGTCCATCCTGGGTGCGCTGACAGCCTTGCTGATTTCACTGTTACTCGGACCCTGGTTCATTCGCAGACTGGTGCAGCAACAGGTCGGCCAGCCGATACGCAAGCTCGGGCCCGAAAGTCATTTTTCCAAGGCGGGAACGCCGACCATGGGCGGCGCGCTGATTCTGTTTTCGATCGTTACCGCCACCTTGTTGTGGGCGGATCTGTCTAACCGTTATGTCTGGGTTGTGATCGTTGTGACACTGGTTTTTGGTGTGATCGGCTGGATCGATGATTACCGTAAACTGGTGTTGCAGGATTCCGAGGGTCTGCCAGCGCGATGGAAATACCTCGGCCAATCGGTTGGGGGGCTCGCTGCTGCGGTGTTTCTGTACTGGACCGCTGATGTTCCGGAAGCCACCGAACTGATCGTTCCGTTCTTCAAGGACGTCGCCATCCCGCTGGGCGTCTTCTATATCGTGACCACGTATTTCATGGTTGTCGGTTTTTCCAATGCCGTCAACCTGACGGATGGCCTGGACGGCCTCGCCATCATGCCCTCGGTATTTGTGGCCGCTGCGCTGGGGATTTTTGCGTATGTCGCAGGCCATGCGGTTTTCTCCGATTACCTGGCGCTGCCATTTTTGCCGGGCTCGGGCGAACTGGCCATATATTGTGGTGCCCTGGCAGGCGCCGGCCTGGGCTTTCTGTGGTTCAACACGTACCCGGCGCAGATCTTCATGGGCGATATCGGCGCGCTGGCCGTGGGAGCGGCATTGGGACTGATCGCTGTCATTGTCAGGCAGGAACTCGTTTTCATCGTGATGGCGGGTGTCTTTGTGATGGAGACTGTTTCAGTGATTCTGCAGGTGGCGTCGTTCAAATTGACCGGCAAGCGGATCTTCAGGATGGCCCACGTTCATCATCATTTCGAATTGAAAGGCTGGCCCGAACCCCGGGTGATTGTCCGATTCTGGATCATTTCAGTCATTCTTGTACTGGCCGGACTGGCCACGTTGAAGATCAGGTGACGATGTTTCCATGAGAAAAATGACCGCAGCGATGAAGTCCGCAGGGAGCAAAAGCCAGGCATACCAGGCCGGTTCCATGCCCACCCCGGTCAGGCCGGATACCTGGGTTCTGCTGCCGGCACTGCTGTTGCTTTCAATCGGGGTCATCATGGTAGGCTCGGCCTCGATCGCGATAGCTGAAGGGCATGGCGCCAGTCCTTATCACTACCTGTTAAGACACCTGGTTTTCATCGCGGCGGGTGTGACGCTGGCCTTGTCACTGAGAATCATCCCGATAGCGTTCCTTGAGCGAATCAGTCGCCCGATGCTGGCGATGTCGGTATTACTTCTGCTGGTGGTGCTGATTCCGGGTGTTGGGCACACGGTCAACGGAAGCACCCGCTGGATCCGGTTGGGTTTTGTAAATTTCCAAGTGGTGGAGGCCGTCAAGCTGATGGTGATCATCTACCTCGCCGGCTACCTGGCGCGCAAAGCGCAGCTGGTCCAATCCAGGTTTTTCGATACGTTCAAGCCTCTGATCTTCGCCGGCCTGCTTTCAGCCATATTGCTGGTGCAACCCGATATGGGCAGCGCCGCGGTGATAACCGCCATCGTGGCCGGCATGGTCTGGTTGGCGGGTGCTGCATGGCGGCACATTTTTGTGCTGGGCATGCTGACCTTGCCTGCTTTTGCATTTGCCGCCATGGAGCCTTACCGGCTGCGCCGCATCGTCAGCTTCATGGATCCCTGGGCTGATCCCTATGCCAGCGGGTTTCAGTTGACCCAGGCGCTGATCGCCGTCGGGCGCGGAGAACTTTTCGGTGTTGGAATCGGTGCCAGCATCCAGAAGCTTTTTTACCTTCCGGAGGCGCATACCGATTTTATTTTTGCAGTACTGGCCGAGGAATTCGGTCTTGCCGGCGTGATCGCCGTGCTGGCGCTGTTTCTCCTGTTGGTCACGCGCATCATGGTGATCGGCATCATGGCGCACCGCAATGAAAGGCCATTTGCGGGTTTTGTGGCTTATGGCATTGGTTTGTGGCTCGGTTTGCAGGCGATGGTCAGTGTTGGCGTCAACCTGGGTGTATTGCCCACCAAGGGACTGACCCTGCCACTGATAAGCTCCGGTGGCAGCAGCATGCTGATGACGCTGGTCGCGATCGGCATCGTGTTGCGAATCAAATACGAAATTGACCGCGAGAATGTCACGTATTTCCGCAAGAAAACCCCGTCCCTGGGAGCAGTCAATGAGCGCTGAGCAACGCGGAGTGTTGATCATGGCCGGAGGTACGGGTGGGCATATTTTCCCGGGACTGGCTGTGGCGGATGCGTTGAGCAACCGGGGTGTCAGCGTGCGCTGGCTTGGCGCCCGCGGCGGGATGGAATGCCGTACAGTCTCTGATGCCGGCTTTCCCATTGATGTGGTCGATATTTCCGGCCTGCGCGGCAAAGGTGTGGTCCGTTGGTTGACGATCCCCTGGAAACTGCTTAGGGCAGTATTACAGGCGTTCCGGCTGCTCGGCCACCACCGACCGGCCTGCGCGGTCAGTTTCGGCGGGTATGCTGCCGGCCCGGGTGGGCTCGCGGCCCGTTTGCGTGGCATACCCCTGCTGGTTCACGAACAAAACAGGATTCCGGGGATGACCAACCGGGTGCTGTCGAAGATGGCGCAAAGCGTGCTACAGGCGTTTCCAGGCACCTGGCCAGACAGCCTTGATACGATCAGTTGCGGCAATCCGGTCCGCAAGGCCGTTGTCGACATCACCAGGCCGGCCATCAGGATGGCGAATCGCCAGGGTGCAGTTCGGGTCCTGGTAACGGGTGGCAGCCAGGGCGCCAGGGCGCTGAACCTGCTGATACCCGGGGCATTGAGACTGCTGCCAACAGATCAGGCATTCGAAGTCAGGCACCAGGCCGGCAAGGGCAGGACCGAAGAGACAACACTTGCCTATGAAGAGTCCGGAATCCAGGTGGATATCACGGAATTCATTGATGACATGGCCGCGGCTTTGGAATGGGCGGACCTGGTCATTTGCCGGGCCGGCGCCCTGACGGTTTCCGAGCTCGCTGCAGCCGGTGTTGCCTCCGTGCTGGTGCCGTACCCGCATGCGGTTGATGACCACCAGACCCGGAATGCTGAGTTTCTGGTCGAGGCCGGAGCAGCCGTTGTGATGCAGGAGTCGGAAACCGGGCCAGAGTCGCTGTCAAAGGTGCTGCAGAGTCTGCTGGCGGATCGGCAAACCCTGGTGTCCATGGCTGAGAATGCACGCCGTGTCGCTGTGCCGGATGCTGCTGAGCGAGTAGCCAGCCTGTGCCGGGAGTACCAGACCGCATGACCATGGCCGGTTCACATCTGCAGCCGATGCGACGTATCAACAGGGTTCACTTCGTGGGCATTGGTGGTGCCGGCATGAGCGGTATTGCCGAGGTCCTGGTCAACCAGGGATTCACCGTATCAGGTTCCGACCTGGCAGATAGCCGGGCTACCAGGCATTTACAGAAACTGGGTGCCACGGTCTTCAAGGGGCATGATGCCTCCCAGGTGGAAGGCGCCGATGTGCTGGTGGTCTCTACCGCGGTGGACAACGAGAACGCCGAGCTGCTGGCGGCCCGTGAGTTGCGAATTCCGGTCGTGCCGAGGGCGGAAATGCTGGCTGAGCTGATGCGTTTTCGACGTGGAATTGCCGTGGCGGGCACCCACGGTAAGACCACAACTACCAGCCTGACCGCTAGCTTGCTGGCGGAGGCCGGGATGGACCCGACGTTTGTCATTGGCGGCTTACTCAATGCCTGGGGATCCAATGCGAGGCTGGGGGCCGGGCAATACCTGGTCGCCGAAGCCGACGAGAGTGATGGATCGTTCCTGTTGCTGCAGCCGGTTATCGCTCTGATTACCAATATCGACCGCGACCACCTGGAAGCATACGAAAACAGTTTTGAGAATCTCAGGAAGGCTTTCCTGGAATTCCTGCATCACCTGCCGTTCTATGGCGCCGCAATACTGTGTATCGACAACGAGCACGTGGCGGAGATGATACCCGCTGTTACCCGCGCTGTTGTTACCTATGGCCTGTCCGAAAACGCGGACGTGCGCGCCACCGACCTGGTCCAGGACGGTCGCATGATGTACTTTCGCGCGCACCTCCCGAATCAGCAGTCTCCTCTGGAGGTCAGCCTCAACCTGCCGGGTGTCCACAATGTACGCAATGCGCTGGGCGCCATCGCCATTGCCTGGGAGCTGGGCCTCGATCTCGCGCCAATCGTTGACTGTCTGCGGAGTTTCGAAGGGATTGGCCGGCGGTTTGCCGAGGTTGGACAGTTCCCGGTTCCAACGGGTGAAGTGATGGTGATAGAGGATTATGGCCACCACCCGTCTGAACTGGACGCAACGATTGCCGCGGCGCGGTCAGGCTGGCCGGACAAGAGAATTGTCGCGGTTTTCCAGCCTCATCGCTATACCCGGACGCGTGACCTCTTCGATGACTTTTCACAAGTGCTTGCGTCTTCGGATGTCGTGGTATTGACGGACATCTACCCGGCGGGTGAAGAATCCATCGATGGCATCGACAGCGGCGCCCTGTGCCAATCCATCCGCGCCAGGGGCCGTGTCAACCCGATTCTCATTTCCGAGGTTAATGACATCCCTGCCGAACTGCCCGCAATGCTCGAAGATGGCGACCTGGTACTGCTTCTCGGGGCCGGCAATATCGGGCAAATCGCGCAACGGGTGCGCGAGAATGGCTTTGTCGCGGAGGTGGTCGAATGAGCGCATTTCCTCCGGTCAGGCTGCAGGACCCGGCTGATTTTGGTCGCGTGGGGCTGGTCATCGGCGGCGACAGCGCCGAACGGGAAGTTTCGCTGGATGGCGGCAAGGCCGTTGGTTCAGCGCTGCAACGCAACGGCATTGATTACCAGGTTTTTGATGGTCCACTAGCCCTGTTCGAGGCGATCAGAGAAGGTCAGGTTGAGCGGGTCTTCAACCTGTTGCATGGACCGGACGGCGAAGACGGCTCATTGCAGGGAGCCCTGCAATTGATGAATATCCCGGTAACCGGGTCCGACCTGGCATCGTCGGCATTGACCATGGACAAGGTTCGCTCCAAGTGGGTATGGGCTCAGAATGGAATCGATTCACCCCCGTTTGAGTTTTTCGGACCGCATGATGATGGCTATGAACGTGCTTTGGACAGGTTTGGCCTGCCGCTGTTCGTTAAACCCACCGGACTGGGATCCAGCATCGGTATATCCAAGGTAACTGAAGAGTCGGAACTGGGGCCAGCCGTGGAATTGGCCCTCAGCTACGGTTCCACCGTGATCATCGAGGCGGGGATAGACGGTGACGAGTATTTCGCGGGCGTGCTGGGACAAAACACACTGCCCCTGATCCGGGTGGAAACTCCCCATGCATTTTACGACTATGCAGCCAAATATGAATCAGATTCAACCCGCTATTTCTGCCCCTGTGGACTGGACAAAAAGCGAGAGGCAATGCTCAGGGGAATTTCATTCAAGGCCTATGAAATTCTGGGCGCCTCAGGCTGGGGCAGGGTGGATTTTCTACTGGACAAGACCGGTAAGGCCTGGTTCCTGGAGGTTAATACCACGCCGGGTATGACCGGTCATAGTCTCGTGCCGCAGGCCGCGGCCCATGTAGGGATCAGCTTCGATGAACTGGTCTGGCGCATCCTGGAGACGAGCCTGTGAACCGTTACGCGGAAATCAATCACCAGGGTAACAGGGGTTTTGCCAGCGGCATCCTGACAGTTGTGGCCCTGTTTCTGCTTGCGCTGGGTGGTGCAGCCTGGGTAAGCATGGGCATCGTGGCAAATGACCGGTGGCCGATACGCTGGCTGGAATTGAATGGTGAGTTTCAGCGGGTCAGCGCCGAACAGCTGCGTGCCACCATTTCGCCGCTGATCGACGAAAGTTTTTTCACCATCGACCTGCAGGAATTGAGTGAAGCCGGAGGGGGAATCTCGTGGGTTTCTTCCGTCCGGGTGCAAAAAAGTTGGCCTGACACGGTAACGGTCACGATCAGGGAATTCACGCCCATTGCGCACTGGAACCGTGGGCAGCTTATTTCCCACGAAGGCCAGGTTTTCGCAGTTCCCGAGGCGGATGAAATCCAGGGTTTGCCCTGGCTGTACGGCCCTCAGGAGCGCCTGGATGAAGTACTGCATGCCTGGTCTGATTTCAGTGAGTTATTGGTGCCGCTGGGATTGGAAGTGCAGGGAATCAGGCTCGACAGGCGCGGTGCGTGGTCCATGCAATTGAACAACGGGACCCGCATCCAGTTGGGGCGGGAATCTGCCGGAGAACGTCTGCGCAGGTTACTGGCGAGTTGGGATTCACTGATGTTGGAGCAGCCCGCGCCACCGCAGGATGTCGATTTGAGATACACCAATGGGTTTGCGGTCATGTGGCCGCAGCAATCCGCAACCGTCAAAGGGACTGATAGCTGAATGAAGGCAAGGAAACCTGAAAAATCACTGGTCGTGGGACTTGATGTCGGAACATCAAAGATCGTTGCTATCGTGGGCGAAAGCCAGGCCGACGGATCGGTCGAAGTCATCGGTCTTGGCTCGCACCCTTCCACGGGATTACGCCGGGGTGTCGTGGTCGATATGGCATCGACCGAGCAAGCCATCCAGCGGGCGGTCGAAGAAGCAGAATTGATGGCGGGGTGCGAAATTCACTCAGTCTACGCCGGTATTTCCGGAAGCCACATCAGGAGCCTGAATTCCGACGGTACAGTAGCGATCAAGGACAAGGAAGTTTCCGAGGGTGACGTGGACCGGGTGCTGGATGCGGCGCGGGCGGTGCCGGTGGCGGCCGATCAAAAGGTGTTGCACGTGCTGCCGCAGGAGTACGTGATTGATAACCAGGATGGTATCCGCCAACCCATTGGCATGGCAGGAGTCCGGCTGGAGGCGCATGTTCATGTCGTCACGGCTGCACTCAGTGCAACACAGAATATTGGTAAATGCGTCGCCCGCTGCGGTTTGACCGTGGATGAGTTGATCATGCAGCCGCTGGCTGCGAGCTACGCGGTGCTGACCGACGATGAAAAAGATCTTGGAGTCTGCCTCGTTGATATCGGCGCGGGGACCACTGACATCGCGGTATTCACAGACGGTGCGATCAGGCATACCGCCTGCATTCCAATTGCGGGCGACCAGGTGACCAACGACATCGCGGTGGCGCTTCGGACGCCAACGCAGCACGCGGAAGATATCAAGATCAAGTATGCCTGTGCGCTGGAACAACTGGCGCGTAACGACGAAAGCATCCAGGTGCCCAGCGTGGGTGACCGGACGTCCCGCCACCTGGCCCGGCAAACACTGGCCCAGGTGGTCGAGGCGCGGTACCGGGAGCTGTTCTCGCTGATACAGGCTGAACTTCGTCGAAGCGGATTTGAAAACATGATTGCAGCCGGTCTGGTCATGACCGGTGGCGCCTCGCGCATTGAAGGCGCCGAAGAGTTGGCGGAAGAGCTGTTTCATATGCCGGTGCGCCTGGCGACACCGCGTTACGTAACAGGTTTGTCCGATGTGGTCAGCAATGCCATACATGCTACCGGTGTGGGATTGTTGCTTTATGGAAACCAGGCAGATCCCGCCAGGGCACTGTTGAAAACTGGTGGTAGCGAAACTTTTGTAGATCGAGTCCGGAGTTGGTTCCGGGGTGAGTTTTAACAATTATAAACGGCGAGCGAGAGGAGAAATAAAATGTTCGAATTAGTAGAAAATTACACGCCCAGTGCAACAATCAAGGTTATCGGTGTGGGTGGCGGTGGCGGCAACGCTGTGGCGCAGATGATTGACGCGAGTATTGACGGAGTGGAGTTCATTGCAGCCAATACCGATGCCCAGGCTTTGCGGCAGTTCAAAGGTAAAACCATTCTGCAGATTGGTTCCAGCGTCACCAAGGGCCTGGGTGCAGGCGCAAATCCGGAAGTCGGCCGTCAGGCGGCTCTGGAAGACCGTGACCATATCGTTGAGATGCTGGCAGGGGCTGACATGGTATTCATTACCGCCGGAATGGGCGGAGGTACCGGAACAGGAGCGGCGCCGGTCATCGCACAGGCCGCCAAGGAGCAGGGTATTCTGACGGTCGCGGTGGTCACTAAGCCTTTTCATTTTGAAGCCAGGCGGCGCATGCAGATTGCTGAAAAAGGAATCGAGGAACTTGCCGCACACGTCGATTCTTTGATCACGATACCTAATTCCAAGTTGGGCGACGTATTGGGCGGCGAGACCTTGTTGCTCAACGCGTTTAAAGCCGCCAACGATGTCCTGCAGGGCGCGGTTCAGGGTATTGCTGAACTGATCACCCGCCCGGGCCTGATTAATGTTGATTTCGCGGATGTACGCACCGTTATGTCCGAGATGGGCATGGCCATGATGGGCGCCGGGCAGGCGTCCGGTGATGACCGTGCCATCATGGCCGCGCAGGCTGCTATCGGCAGTCCGTTACTGGAAGACATCAATCTTTCGGGCGCCTGCGGCATCCTGGTCAACATAACGGCTGGCACCAACCTGACCATGAAAGAGTTTGAAGAGGTGGGCAGTACCGTTTCTGACCTGGCATCGGAAGATGCGACGGTGGTAATGGGTACCGTGATCGACCCCGACCTTGGCGACGACTTGCGTGTGACTGTCGTGGCGACAGGTCTGGGAGAACCGATCCGCAGCTCACTGACTCGCGAGAAACCGATGCGTCTGGTGGCCAACGGAACGACCGGCAGGCCGGAGCTGATCGAAGAAGCTGCACCGGTGGACAGCGGGTTTGCAATGGATGATGAGTTCAAAGTTTCCACACCCAGGGACAAGGACCTGTTCGAGAGGCAGAAGGATATCGATTACCTGGATATCCCTTCATTTCTCCGAACTCAGGCTGATTGAGCAGGCCTGCTGGCGTGAGCCACCCTGCACGCCGGTTCCTGGTAGGGAAGTCCGGCAACCGGAGACCTCGACTCGCCGTGCCGGCCTGCACGCAGGCTGGTGTCTCCCGGTTGCCGGACAGGGGCGCAACGACGGCCTCGAACGATTGAGGCCGTCCATGTGACGATAATGTTATGAGCTTGTTAAGATGTTGTTAAATTACAACAAGTGTGGTCTTTTTACCGATTTTCCGGCTATGCTGACAGCACCTATTGTGCTAGTATGCCGCTGGTTTTGAGGTCCTTGCGGAGCCCCAACAATGATAAATCAACGCACCCTCAAGAATGTCATTCGTGCAACCGGTGTTGGAATTCATACCGGTGAAAAAGTATTCATGACCCTGCGACCTGCCGCGGTGAACACCGGCATTATTTTTCGTCGCACGGATATGGATCCGGTGATGGAAGTTCCTGCTTTTGCGACTCATGTGGGTGATACCAGCATGAACACTTCACTGGAGCAGAATGGCGTTCGGGTTTCAACGGTCGAGCACCTGATGTCCGCTTTTGCGGGGCTGGGTATCGATAACGCCTATGTTGACCTGAGCAATGCCGAGGTTCCCATCATGGACGGCAGCGCGGGTCCGTTCGTGTTTCTTATCCAGTCCGCCGGCATCGAGGAACAGTCTGCGGCCAAGCGGTTTATTCGCATCCTGCAGCCGGTAGAAGTGCGCCTGGATGACAAATGGGCTCGTTTCGATCCATTTGACGGCTTCCGGGTTTCTTTCAAAATCAATTTCAATCACCCCGTTTTTCGTTCCCACCAGTCATTCGCCTCGGTGGATTTTTCAACCACCTCGTACCTTAAAGAAATAGCCAGGGCGCGAACGTTTGGATTCATGCGGGACATAGAAATGCTGCGTGAACGCAACCTGGTACTGGGTGGCAGCATGGATAACGCCGTAGTACTCGATGACTACAGGATCCTCAACGAGGACGGGCTTCGCTATGAAGACGAGTTCGTCAAACACAAGGTGCTGGATGCGATCGGTGATCTATACCTTCTGGGACATGGCCTGATCGGAGCTTTTTCCGGTTACAAATCCGGGCATGAATTAAACAACCTGTTGCTCAGGGAATTGCTTGAACAGCCAGCCGCCTGGGAAGAAGTGACCTTTGACGACTCCGAGGCCATTCCGGTTTCCTACGCGCACCCGGCGCATGCCAACGCCTGAATTTCAATATTGACCTGGATTTCCTTCCCGACCTCCAAATAGGGACAATTCGGTCGATTTCTGCTATGATCCGCCGTCCGTGTGGTTGAGCTGAACAATCAACCCCCTTCAGTCCTCGCTATCGCCCTCTAAGCGGGCCATTTGTTTGAGGGCTTGTTGTGCGGCGGGGGACAGACTTCTGCGCTTACGGTGTGTTTCACGCGGTTCAACCAGAGGGGCTACGCGAATATCGATGTGTTCGATTTGCGTATAACCGGATAAATGCAGGGATTTGATGATTCCGGGCGCTTCCATGCGCAGCATGGTGGCCCAGGATGCGGAAGGAGAAATCAGGATTAAGCGGTTTTCCCTGATGGCACCTGCCTGGAAATGAGCAGCCAGCCCGGGTTCGAGGGAAGCAGCGATCAGGTGTTCGACTTTCACCAGGAGGTTGGCCTGCTGCAGCAATTTTCCGAGCGAAGCGCCGTGATCTGTGATCACATCGGAAACACGAAAGAATTTTTTACCGGACTGAGGATGTCGAGCCATATCTATGAAGCGTACTTCAGCACAAGGCCGGATTGCCAGTTTTATGGACTTCTGGCGGATTGACGGATTGATGGGTTTCAGGCGCACCTTATGGGTGGCGGTTGCTGTGTTCTGTGGCGGATTGATGTTTTTTCTGGGTCGCAGTACGGCGCCTGGGCCCGAAGATTTTGCCCGGCAAGTGGCAGAGTTACAGGCCGAAGTTATGCAGCAGCAAGGCAAGGTCGACCGGCTGCGGATCAGTCATCAGCGGAACGTGAACGCCCTGGCAGCCCGGCTGGCCGAGCTGCAGGCGGCCTCAACCCGGCTGGACGCATTGGGTGAACGGCTGGCTCACCTGGGACAGCTGACACTGGATGAATTCAATTTTGGCGAGCCTGCTCCGGTGGGCGGCCCGGGTAATTACCGGGAAATGGACCCAGCTTACGAGGAACACCTCGAACGGTCCGTCGCGGCGCTGGGCGATAAATTGCGCCGCCAGTCTTCCCAGCTGGATGCGCTGCAGTCGCTGATGGCTAACCGCCAGCTGGAGAATGACCTGACGCCAACCGGTTGGCCGGTCAGAAAAGGTTGGATTTCGTCGCGATTTGGTGAGCGTAACGATCCGTTTACCGGCAAGCGCGATTATCACAACGGACTGGATTTTGCCGGCGTGCGGGGTACCGAAGTTCTGAGTGTGGCAAGTGGCGTAGTGATCTGGGCGGGCAGCCTGAATGGCTATGGTAAAACCCTGGAAATTGACCACGGCAATGGCTACCGGACCCGCTATGCGCACAGCGATGAGCTGGTCGTTGAAGTAGGAGATCACGTGATTGCCGGACAGGTCATAGCCAAGTTGGGCAGCACCGGCAGATCCTCGGCACCTCATGTTCATTTCGAGGTGTTGAAAGACGGCTCTCACATCAACCCGGGACGATTTGTCAGAAACCTTCGTTAATTCTTTTAAATCGCCAGCAATGGCTTGCAACCGTGCCTGATTGACCCCAAATAGCAATCGGCGCGAAATCACAAAGATACCCTTCAGATGCTCAATAAGCTGATTACAAAAATGGTGGGCAGCCGAAACGATCGGCTGGTCAAGAAAATGGGCAAAACTGTCCAGAAAATCAATAGCCTGGAAGAGTCCACCAAGGCCCTTACCGATGAAGAACTGAAGTCGAAAACACTGGAGTTTCGTGAACGTCAGGCAGCAGGTGAGTCACTTGACGATTTGCTTCCCGAGGCATTTGCGCTGGTTCGCGAGGCTTCCTGGCGGACCATGGGATTGCGACATTACGACGTACAGTTAATTGGCGGTATGGTCTTGCACCAGGGGCAGATCGCCGAAATGAAAACCGGTGAGGGCAAAACCCTGATGGCCACACTGGCCGTCTATCTGAACACGCTGACTGGCAAAAGCGCCCACGTGGTGACCGTGAATGACTACCTGGCAAGGCGCGACGCGGAATGGATGAGACCTATTTACGAGGCAGTAGGCCTGACCGTGGGCATTGCTATCCCGGGTATGACGCCTGCAGCCAAGCGGGCCGCTTATGCCTGCGATGTGGTTTACGCGACCAATAACGAGCTCGGTTTCGATTACCTGCGCGATAACATGGCTTTTTCTACCGATCAGAAAGTCCAGCGGGATCGCAATTTCGCCATTGTGGACGAGGTTGACTCTATCCTGATCGACGAAGCCAGAACGCCCCTGATTATTTCCGGCCCGGCCGATGAAACTCCCCAGCTGTATGTCCGCATCAACCAGCTTATTCCAGACCTGGAGCCGGCGGAAATCATCAACGAAGAAGAAAATGAGTTCAGCGATGGTGATTTCACCATTGATGAAAAGCAGAAGCAGGTATACCTCACCGAAGATGGCATGGCGCATGTGGAACAACTGATGGTTAAATCCGGCCTGTTGAAAGCGGATGACAGCCTCTACAACGCCCAAAACCTGAACCTGGTGCATCACCTCAATGCCGCATTAAGAGCACACCACCTGTTCAACAAAGACGTCGATTACATCATCAAGGACGGTGAAATCGTCATTGTCGATGAATTCACCGGCCGAACACTTGCCGGCCGCCGCTGGTCGGAGGGGCTGCACCAGGCGATCGAAGCGAAAGAGGGCGTGCCGATCCAGCGGGAAAACCAGACGCTGGCCTCGATTACTTTCCAGAACTACTTCCGCCTTTATGAAAAGCTTTCTGGAATGACCGGAACCGCCGATACGGAAGCCTATGAATTCCAGTCTATCTACGGTCTCGAAGTCGTGGTTATCCCGACCGCCAAGCCGATGATCCGAGACGACAAGGATGACCTGGTGTTTCTCAAGGTCGAGGCCAAGTACGGCGCCATCATAGATGACATCAAGGACTGCGTGGAGCGCGGTCAGCCAGTGCTGGTCGGAACGACCTCCATCGAAACTTCGGAACTGCTGGCGGGTATGCTCAAAAAGCAGAAAATCCGGCACGAAGTGCTCAATGCCAAGCAGCACGAACGCGAAGCCGCCATTGTAGCCAACGCCGGCCGGCCCGAAGCGGTGACCATCGCGACCAACATGGCTGGTCGCGGTACGGACATCGTGTTGGGTGGCAGCCTGGCGGCAGAGCTCGAGGCGCTCGGAGACGATGCCGATGACGCCAAAAAGGAATCGGTTAAGCAGGAATGGCAGAAGCGCCATGAACAGGTCGTGGAATCGGGCGGTCTGCATATCATCGGTACGGAGCGCCACGAGTCACGCCGGATCGATAACCAGTTAAGGGGCCGTTCCGGCCGACAGGGCGATCCGGGTTCTTCGCGGTTTTACCTGTCGCTGGAAGACAGCCTGATGCGGATTTTTGCTTCGGACCGCATGTCCATGCTGATGCAGCGATTTGGCATGAAAGAAGACGAAGCCATCGAAGCCGGAATGCTGAACAGGGCCATTGAAAATGCCCAGCGCAAGGTCGAGGCTCATAACTTCGATGTCAGAAAGCACCTGCTTGACTATGATGATGTGGCCAACGATCAACGCCGGGTCATTTATCAGCAACGCAATGAACTGATGGAGGCGGATGAGATTGCCGAGACCATCGTTGAAATGCGGCACGATGTGTTCAATGACGTGATCAACCGCTATATTCCGGCTGGCAGTATTGACGAGCAATGGGAAATCCCGGCACTCGAAAATGCACTGAGTGGTGAGTTTGGGATCAGTTTACCCGTTTCAGACTGGCTGGAAACGGATGAAAATGTGCACGAGGAAGTACTCCGTGCGCGTATCGTCGAGGAGGTCGACCAGCATTTCCTGACCAAGGAGGAAATGACCGGTATTGATGTCATGCGGCATTTTGAGAAAGCACTGATGCTGAATGTGCTGGATCAGCAGTGGAAAGATCACCTGGCCAGCATGGATTATCTGCGCCAGGGCATTGGCCTGCGCGGTTATGCCCAGAAGCAGCCAATGCAGGAATACAAGCGCGAATCATATGAGATGTTCACCTCGTTGCTGGACACCATCAAGCATGAAGTCATTCGAATCCTGGCCCGCGTGCAGGTCCAGGCAGAGGAAGACGTCGAGGCGGTAGAAGCCCGGCGCAGCCAGGAAACGAAGATGGAATACCGGCACGAGCAGGCGGGTGCGGTCGCCGCTCCTGATTCCCGCGGCGCCGAAGCGGGTCATGAAACCTTCGTGAGGGAAGGGCGCAAGGTCGGCAGGAATGAACCTTGTCCTTGCGGCTCAGGTAACAAGTACAAACATTGTCACGGTAAGCTAAACTAAGCCGAACCTAGGCTCGAGTATTTCCTGTGCAGATCCTCTACCTGGCTCGCCAGCTCTGATAGCGATCCGCTGTTATCAACCACGTCGTCCGCCAATGCCAGGCGTTCCTGGCGGTCAGCCTGGGCGTCCAATATTGCCTCGGCTTGTCTGCGACTGATTTGGTCTCTGGCCATCACCCGGTCGATTTGCTGCTCTTCACTGACGTCGACGACCAATACTCGATCAACCCACCGGTACGATCCTGATTCCGCGTACAGTGGAATGACGATGATGCAGTAGGGCGATCCTATGTGTTCCATCCGTCTCAGGACTTCCTCTGCGATCAGCGGGTGTAACAGGCCTTCCAGCAGCGCTTTCTTGTCCGGGCTGGAAAATATTTCGTTGCGCATTTTTCGACGATTAAGCCCTCCGGCCGGGTCCAGCACCTCCTGCCCGAACAATTCCGCGATACGCTCCAGTGCCGGCTGGCCGGGTTCAACCAGTTCTTTTGCGATCACATCGGTGTCGATGACCGGCACCCCCAGTTGCCTGAAGCTGTCCGAGACGGCCGTCTTTCCGGAAGCTATGCCGCCGGTCAGAACGACTGTGAAAACGCGCCTGGCCATTGGCGATGCCTAGCCGAAACCGCCCGACCGCGTATAGAAATCGATGACTTTCTCACCCCAGATCAGGGCTATCCATCCCGCAGCAGCGATAAACGGGCCGAATGGCATCGGCTTGTCCCGCTGCAGCTTTCCGATGCCCATCAGGACCAGGCCAACAACCGCGCCGACGACTGAGGAAAGCAAGACCACCAGGGGCAGCATTTGCCAACCCATCCAGGCGCCCAATGCCCCTAGCAATTTGAAATCACCGTAACCCATCCCTTCTTTTCCGGTCAGCAGGCGGAACAGGTGGAAAATGGTCCATAGGATCAGGTAGCCCGCAATTGCGCCGATAACGCTGGAAGCGAGATCCGTGTGAATTGACCAGAAACTGATCAGGATGCCGCCCCACATCAGGGGAATCGTCATGTTGTCCGGCAGCAACTGGTGATCGATATCGATGCCCGCCATGGCGATCAGGAAGGCTGTCAGTACCAGGGCCGTCAGGCCCTGCAGGTTCGGTCCGAAATGCCCGATTGTGACAACGAACAGAATGGCCGTAAGAAGCTCTACCAGCGGATAACGAACAGATATTCTGGACTTGCAGGCAGAACACTTTCCGCCGAGAAACAGGTAAGAGAAAAGTGGAATGTTCTGATAGGCCCTGATGCCGTGTCCGCATTTCGGGCAGTGCGAACGAGCCAGGACAATGCCACCAGGCCTCTCCGCATCCTTCGGCTCCGGTTCCAACAGCTCATGGCCCAGCAGTTCGCGGCATTGACAGCGCCAGTCATATTCCAGCAGCGGTGGAATCCTGAGGATGACGACATTCAGGAAGCTACCGATGATGGCTCCAAAAACGAACACCCCGGCATAGAGCAGGGGTGTCGATTCAACAAAAGTCTCCAACATGAAGCGGAACAGGCTCTGTTGTTTAAATAACCGCGGCCATCTTGAAGATGGGCAAGTACATGGCGATCACCATCGTGCCGACGATCACGCCGATAAACACGATGATTACCGGCTCAAGCAAGCTGCTCAGCGCATCCACGGCGTTGCTGACTTCTTCTTCGTAGGCTTCGGCTACCTTGATCAGCATTTCGTCCAACGATCCAGCTTCCTCACCAATGGCGGCCATCTGGATCACCATGGTGGGAAAAACACCCACTTGTTGCATGGCCATCTGCAGTTGGTGCCCCACGGCGACATTTTCACGAATATTTGCCGCGGCGAGGTCGAATACACGGTTGCCGGTTGCGCCCGAGACGATCTTCAGGGCATCGACCAGAGGTACACCTGCCGCGAAGGTAATGGCGAGCGTCCGGCAGAAGCGGGCAATCGCAGCCTGTTCGAGAATACCTCCGATGATGGGTATTTTCAGCGAAGTCCGGTCTATCCAGTGGGCAAATTTGTTGGACCTTTTCTTGGCCATGATCAAACCGGTAATGGCGCCCGCCACCCCGATCAATAACCACAACCCATTGGATTTCATAAAATGAGATGCACCCACGACCATCTTGGTGAAAGCAGGAAGATCAGCACCAAAGCTCTGAAAAATCCCCTCGAATTGCGGAATGACATAAATGAGCAGGATGGAAGACACTATGATGGCGACTGCGATAACGGCAGCGGGATAATAAAGCGCCTTCTTGATTTTGCCCTTGATGCTCTCTATACGTTCCTTGTGGGTTGCGATATCGTCCAGAATGGTGTCAAGCACACCCGCGCTCTCGCCGGCTTTGATCAGATTGGTGTAGAGTTCATCGAATTGAACCGGATATTGTTGCAGTGCCTCATACAGAGAGCTGCCGCTTTCGACTTCAGCGCGGATCTTGTCCACCATGGTTCGCATGCGCGGATTTTTCAGGCCGCCTGCGATAATCTGGAAGGCAGTGACCAGCGGTACACCCGATTTGAGCATGGTAGCCAATTGTCGGCTGAAAACAGCAATATCTTTCGAGCTGATCCGGCTGCCGGCTCCCCCAAACAGGGGTTTGGGCTTCTTCTTTACGCTGATCGGGTTGATGCCCTGTCTGCGCAATTCAGCCCGAACGAGATTGGGAGTTGTGGCAATTTGCTGACCTTTTAGCTTGGTGCCACGTTTATCTCTGCCTTGCCAGAGAAATACAGTTGGTTGAATTTGTGTTGTTGCCATAACCTAGTCCTTGGTTACACGGTTGATTTCAATCAGATCAGTGATTCCCTTTGCAACTTTGTGCAAAGCAGATTGCCGGAGGTCGATAATACCTTCCTCGCGAGCCTGCTCAGCGATACGAAGTGCGTTACCCTCTTCAAGGATAATACGCGAAATATTCTCGGTAATCGGCATGACCTCGAAAATGCCGGTTCTTCCCCGGTAGCCTTCATTGCATTCACTGCACCCGCCGGGCTTATACAGAGTGAGAGCTTCCAGGTCCTGCTTGGAAAAACCGGCCTGCAATAGCGCCTCGGGCGGAAGCTCGTGTTTTTTCTTGCAGACATGCAAGGTACGAAGCAGTCTTTGCGCCACTACAAGGTTCACAGCCGAGGTGATGTTATAACTCGGAACGCCCATGTTCATAAGTCGGGTTATAGACTGCGGGGCATCATTGGTATGCAGCGTGGATAACACGAGGTGACCGGTCTGGGCTGCCTTGATGGCTATTTCTGCGGTTTCCAGGTCTCGAATCTCCCCCACCATGATCACATCAGGGTCCTGTCGTAAAAATGCCCTGAGTGCGCGGGCGAAGGTCATGCCCTGCTTGGTATTCTGCTGGACCTGGTTTATTCCATGCACGCGAATTTCAACCGGATCCTCAACGGTAGAGATATTCTTGCCCTCGTCGTTGAGTAGTTGCAGAGCGGTGTAAAGCGACACCGTCTTACCGCTACCGGTCGGACCCGTGGACAAGACCATGCCATAGGGCTTTTTAACGGCTTCGTAGTAAATCTTTTGCTGAAAATCATCGAAACCCAGTTGTTCAATGCCCAGCTTGGTAGCCGATGAATCCAGGATACGCAACACGGTTTTTTCACCAAACAGTGTCGGGCAGGTGCTGACGCGGAAGTCGATGCTTTTGTTACGGGACAGGTTCAGCTTGATGCGGCCATCCTGGGGAACGCGTTTTTCAGCGATATCCAGCCCGGCCATGACCTTCAGGCGGGATGAAAGCCTTCTTGACATCTGGATCGGCGGGCCGGCCACGTTTTTCAGTACACCGTCGAGGCGGTACCGTATGCGGTAGCGCGTTTCATAGGGCTCGAAGTGAATGTCCGATGCGCCCTTGCGAATCGCATCCAGCAAGACCTTGTTGATGAAACGAACGACAGGCGTTTCATCGACAGCCATTTCCGCGCCGGAATCTTCTAGACCTTCTGCTTCAACGTCAAAGCCGATGTCTTCAAGCCCTTCCTCTTCATCAAAATCGTCAAAAGCCGGGCTGGTGGCTTCCATCGCCCGTTCAATGGCAGGCTGGATCTGGTCTGCTGAAATCAGGATGGGTTCGACATGAAACCCGGAACTGAATGCGATCTCATCAATCAATTCGTGATCGGTCGGATCAGCCATTCCAATAAACAGCTGATTACCACGCAAGTGAAGCGGTAGCGCCTGGTGCTTTTCAATCAGCGCTTCGCTCACCAGGCTGATCGGGGCCTGGTTCAGATCAAACGCCGAAATATCAATCAGGGGTATGCCGTATTCGTTAGCGGCAGCTGAGGCGAGGGCAGCAGGGTTGGCGACCTTGTTCTTGATCAGCCAGCCCAGGAGCGTTTTGTTCTTCTTGCTGGATTGCACACAGGCATTGTCCGCCGTGGCTTCATCCACAATACTCTCAACCACCAGTCGGCGGGCGAGTCCATTAAGGTTGCTGGTGATTTTCAACTCTGTGTTCATCAGCGGGTCGCTCCTTCTTCCCTGGTGCACATTATACCGTTGTCTTACCTATGTATTGCAAGTTATTGTGCAATATGGACAATTTACGATTCAATTCTTGCAGTAATCAGGCGTCAAAATATTTGGTTCACTCACCACTGCACAAGTCCAGAAAAATCCACCTGAATCAGGTATTTTTTCTCCTGTCAGACGCAGCACCGGATCAATGGATGCTCCGGAATTCTGCATGGCCAACGTTATAACCGGGGCGCTACAGAACCCACTGATATCTATTGAGTCCAGGTACTCTGATTTTTCAAAGGGGAAAGCTGCACTTGCTTTCGCCAAAATTGTACCGTCGGGCTCGGATCTGCAAATTTCTGAAATGATGGTTTTGGCGGATTCTCCGATGGACAACACTTCAGTCACTTTGGTTCGAACGATGA
>JAOUCS010000075.1 GCA_029859645.1 Lysobacterales bacterium
GATCGACTCGCCGCCGCTTAGCGGTGAGTTTCCGATCCAGCGAGTGGTGCCCAATAACATAACGCTGTGTGAATCCATGCAGTAGTGCCCGGAAGCGTTTGATCGCCCGATCCGGAACCCCGCCGTACCGGGCGGGGTTTTTCACCGACAAAGTCGATTTAACGAGCCTGTTGGTTCTCGAAAAGTGCTTACTTGTCGCCCGCTCCCTTGGTGATCGCCTCCATCACCCGGTCGAGATTGAAGCTGCCGGGCTTCTGGCGCGGCGGGAACTCCCTGAAGCTCTGCAACCATTCGCCGACAATGGCAGCGGCTGGAGCGAACATGAACATGTGATCCACCCACCATTCGGGGTAGCCGATGCTCTCATCCCAGGCTCTCTCGAACGGGTCCATCCGCAAATTGGCCAGCATCGGCGCGCGCAGAACCGTGTAAGGCATAATCCATACGTCCATGCCATGGGCATCCTGGCGCAGGAACGTGGCCTTCCAGTTGTTGTAGCGCAGTGCCGCTACCTGGCCGTCATCGGTCCAGTAGATGAATTCCTTGCGCGGCCATTCGGCCTCACCCTGCAGCGCGGGCATCAGATTGTAACCGTCGATGTGAACCTTGTAGTTCTTGCCGCCAACTCGCTTGCCCTTCAGCAACTGCTCGTTAATATCCGGCTCGCCGGCCGCCGCCAGCAGTGTGCTCAGCATGTCTTCATGAGATGCAATCTCGTTGTGGACGGTGCCGGGCTCTATAACGCCGGGCCACTTGATCGCGGTCGGCACACGGAATCCGCCCTCCCATTGCGTGGCTTTCTCATTGCGGAACATCGTGGTTCCGCCATCGGGCCAGGTAAAGACTTCCGCGCCATTATCGGTGGAATACATCACGATGGTATTGTCCGTTACGCCCAGTTCGTCCAGTTTGTCGAGCAACTGGCCGACCATTGCGTCGTGTTCCACCATGCCGTCGGCGTAAACGCCCAGGCCGGTTTTGCCTTTTGAGTCTGCCTTAAGGTGCGTCCAGATGTGCATGCGGGTGCTGTTCCACCACACGAAGAACGGTTTGTCAGCCTTGACGGCCCTTTCCATGAAATCCAGAGCGGCAACGGTGACTTCCTGGTCCACCGTTTCCATGCGCTTGATGGTCAGCGGACCGGTGTCTTCGATCTTGCCGTCGGCCGAGGATTTGATCACGCCCCGCGGGGCAAACCGCTTCCTGAATTCAGCATCCTTGGGGTAATCAGGGTGTTCGGGTTCCTGTTCCGCATTCAGGTGGTAAAGGTTGCCGAAAAATTCATCAAAGCCGTGATTGGTGGGCAGCATCTCGTCCCGGTCTCCCAGGTGGTTCTTGCCGAACTGGCCGGTCATGTAACCGAGGGGCTTCAGCAATCCGGCAATGGTCGGATCTTCTTCTTGCATGCCTTCAGGTGCGCCGGGCAGCCCGACCTTGGTCAAGCCGGTTCTCATCGGCGATTGGCCTGTAATGAACGCGGCGCGACCGGCCGTGCAACTCTGCTGGCCATACCAGTCGGTAAAGACGGCGCCCTGCTTGGCGATTCGGTCGATGTTGGGCGTCTTGTAGCCCATCATGCCCATGTTGTAAGCGCTGAGATTGAACTGGCCAATGTCATCGCCCCAGATCACCAGGATATTGGGTTTGTCCGCCGCATAAAGAACGGATCCGGGTGATACAAGAACAATAATGAGGGCGACGGCCCCCAGGAAAAAACCTTTCATTTATGGTTCTCCATTAGGAAGACAGATTCGAAACGAACTCACGTTACGGTGTGCTGTTCAGGCTACAGAAACTACCACCCAATTAGGAAATTGGCAATTGAAGCCCGGAACTGGGGGATGCGAATGAGCCCGGAGGGTACTATTTTCTGGTGGGGACCCAGTGTTCGGACGCCGCGCTGCGTGGTTGCTTGATCACTTCAGCACCCAGCCCGCGCACGATGCGCTGAACCGGTTGATCAATGTGCCTGAAGAACATTTTCCATCCCTTGCAGAGGTAATTCAGCCCGGGTTCACCGCTGGTGGAGCGGACGAAGCGGTTCTTGGGGCACTCTCCAAAGCAGGTGAACTGGTACTCGCAGTCGCGGCAGACCTGCGGAAGCGCTCCTTCTTTCATCCTGCCGAAATGCTCCTGCCGGTCTGAAAAAGCCATGTCAGAGAGTGATTTATCGCTGATGTTGCCGATCCGGAATTCAGGGTAAACGTAATGATCGCAGGCATAGACGGAGCCGTCGCGTTCACAGGCCAGCCCTTTTCCGCACATCGGCGCGAAGGTGCAATTAGGCGCCACGTGGCCCATCCAGGTTTCCACCGCCGACTCGAAATAGTTCACATATATCTTGCCGAGATCCTTGCGATACCATTCGTCGAACACCTGGCAGAGAAACCTGCCCCAGTCTTCCGGATCCACGCTCCAGTCTTCGACCACTGAGCCCTCGCAGCCGGGGCGCGCATGCGGGGTGCCGATAATGGGCATCCTGGTAGTGTCCCAGTGCTGCGGCGCAGTGTCCTCGAACCCGACAGGTTCAACAATCGGGATGAACTGGATTCGCTTGGCCTTGACCCGGTCGCGCAGGAACCGGTAGACCACCAGCGGGTGTTTGGCCGTGGTGCGGTTGACGCAGCATAGTACGGCGAAATTCACCCGGTGCTTGCGCAGCAGGCGTGCTGCCCGGAACACTTTCTGGAAGCTGCCGCGGCCGTGCTTGTCCTTGCGGTAGTCGTCATGCAGCTTTTGCGGGCCGTCGATCGATAGGCCCACCAGGAAACGATTGTCATACAGAAAACGGCACCACTCGTCGTCCAGCAGGGTGCCGTTGGTCTGCAGATCGTTTTCACAGCGTACATCGGGCGGGCAGTATTTATTTTCAAGTTCCACCACTTTGCGGAAGAAATCGACCCCCAGCAGCGTCGGCTCACCGCCCTGCCAGGAGAACACCACTTCTTTGTGGTTGTTGGCTTCGAAATATTGGCGGATGAAGGTCTCGAGCGTCTCTTCCGACATCGCCCAGTGGCGCGGAACGCCCAGCAGTTCGCCCTTGGGCAGGTAGTAGCAATAGGTGCAGTCGAGATTACACATCGAACCGATGGTTTTGACCATCACGTGGACGCGACGGACCGGCTTTCCGCCGAACATCGCTTGCCGGGTCAACTCCATCTAGAATCCTACCGGCAAGGTCTTGGTCAGGTTGAACCGGATCGAGTTGTCCTTCGCCGCCCCGGGCCAGTCGTTGTAGATCAGGCTGGTCTGCCATTCGAAATAGGCGTTCCAGCTGCCGCTTTTCTTGCTGGGGATGACTTTGCCGATGCGCACGCCGATGGGCATGTAGACCTCGTTTGAATCCCAGTCGTACTGGATCACCATGTCGCCGTTGCCCACGTACCAGCCGCCGCCCAGTTGGAAGTTAAGGAACGGGGCGATACCGAGTGGATTGGTATTATCGTCTCCTGCCGGCAGCGCATTGGGGTTTACAGCGCGCCAGGACTGGGTCAAAAGGACGCCGTAGAACCAGTTGCCGGATGTATTGACGATGGCGCCGGCCAGGCCATAGCCCCATTCGTCGCGTGCGACATCCTTGTTGCCTGGCAGCGTGACCAGCGGACCCAGGCCCATGCGGCCGGTGCCCCAGTCCCACTTTTTCGGGATGATCAGGCCGAACAGTTCCGTGTTGCCAAGCCCGGATTTCCCAGTGTTCTTGTTCTCGTAGTGACGCAGCGTCAGCCGCGGCAGCAGCGTGAACTTCTCGAACACGAAAGGCGCCACAATGCGCAACTGGACAAAATCATCATGGCCTTGTGGACGGGTGCTGCCATTAACCTCGTCGTCCTTCCAGGTACTGCCCTGCCAGGCGAACTGGAAGGACCACTGCGTGGCGGTGGAATCCAGCGCCTTGGAAACATCGTCCTGCTCAGCGGCCGGTGGATCGGCTTCTGCATTATCCGCAACATTACCGGGGTCCTCGGCGAAGACAGTCAAGGCCGAAAGGCTTAGGGCGATGAGCAGAAAAACATGTCGGACGGTCATTGCTCTCTCCTGATTAAGGTCTTCTCAGTGTTCCTGCCAATTTGCCAGGTTATTGCTCATAATCTTGCAGCGAAAAGCCTGTCGCTGAAATGACAGGGGTCTTGTTTACATCATTAATATCAATGCCGGCGTTTTTTACGCGCCAGGCGCAGTGCTGAAAATAATCCTTTTTCACGGATGGTCTTGACGGCCAGACCTTTGCTGCTCATGTCAAAATACTTCTCCCCGTAACGCACCAGTTGGTCCTTATCAATTTCAATGCCGAGGCCCGGCTTGTCGGGGACCGGAATGGTGCCTTTGGAATCAGCGATGATTGGCTCTGCCAATAACCCGTCACGCTTCTCAGGTACCCAGCCGGGAGGTTCAATCGGATATTCCAGCGGGTGATCCCGCGCTCCTGCTGCATACAGGTGCAGATTGACGAGAAAACTGATGCCATTTGACCAGGTATGGGGTGCATAGCACAGTCCCTGGTCGCGGCAGGCTTCCATGACTCTGCACGCATCACTGATCCCGCCGCCAAAGGTTGCATCGGGCTGATAAATGTCGAAACAGCCTTTTTCCAGCATGACCTGGAATTCATGCCAGCCGCCGTTGAGCTCTCCGCCCGCGATGGGTACGTTCGATCTGCGTCTCAGCTCCGCCAGGTCATCCCAGCCATACATATCCAGCGGCTCTTCCAGCCAGGCGATGCGGTTATCGGCACAGGCGTGGGCGAAATTCGTGGCGCGTTCCAGGTCCCACAATGGGGCTTCGTCGATCAGCGCAACGCGCCAGCCCTGGTTCGCGTCAACGCCAATCTGCAGGTCATCATCGGCCGCCTTGCGAACGGTCTCTATCTGGGCGATGTCTGCTGCAGGATCGAGGCTGTGCACCCTGATTTTCACGGTGTTGAATCCCTGGTCTCGCAGGCGCAGGACTTCTTCCGCCCTTTGGGCCGGTGGATGGACTTCCCCGGTCGAAGCATACAACTCGATTCGCTGGTTTTCAGAGTGTTCAACCGGGTTTGTCGCCAGCAATTTCCAGACTGGTTTGTTTTCAACTTTACCCAGGATGTCCCAAAACGCGGCTTCCAGCCAGAAATTACTCCAGCCCAGGTAGCCGGCCTCGCGGATGCGCTGTCGCCCGGTTTCGATGTCACAGGGATCCAGCCCGATCAGGTAGGGCCCCAGCAGGCTTCCCAGCCCCTCGCGCTCGCGCTCGAAAGCAACACCTGCGGCGATTCCCTGAACGCCATCGTCGCTGGTCAGGCGCGCCAGCGTGAACCGGTTGAAGGTCTGCGGATAGCCCGGAATCCACGCTGGATAGAACGGTTTATCAAGCGGAATTGCTACGTGAAACAGTTCGATACGGTCGATTTTCATATTGATACGATTTTTGGCCTCTTTTCATCGGTTTGACCACCTTCAATCAGGTAAAACTTGACCTATCGCAGGTTGAAGGGGGTATGTGGGTGGTACTTTCAACTTGCATAAAACCCTCAGAAATCAGGACAGGTTGATGAACGAATGTGTATTGCCTGATCCGTCCGGGTTTTTCGAAATCCGGTTCGAGTCAATTGGTGGCCTGGGTGCTCACGCAGCCGGCCAGATCCTGGCCCGTGCGGCCGTCCTCAAGATGAACCTCAACGGCTCCCACTTCTCTTCCTATGGTTCTGAGAAGAAGGGTTCGCCGGTGCGTTCCTATGTCCGGCTGGGTGCGGCTGACAAGCCGATTCGCACCAGCGCACCGATTGATTCACCCGATGTGATCGTTGTTTTCCATGGTGCTTTACTGGACCAGGACATCACGATTGCGGGGATGAAGAACTCCGGAACGCTGATCTTCAACGGACCGGCGGACGAGGCTCACGAGTTTCTGGAAAAGATTCCTAAGGGCACACGGGTCGTCCGGATCGACGCGACCAATATCGCCATCGAGGAATTGTCACGGCCCAACGCGGTGTTGCTGGGTACTCTGACCGCAACGGTTCCCTTCCTGGACGGTGATATCGTTCTCAGCACCCTGACCGAAAAATTCGCGAAGCGGAATCCACAGGCTGCGGCATCGAACGAACGTGCGTTCAAACGTGGCGCCGAGGAGTACGAAGTCCTGGAGGGTGTCGGCAAGGGCGAAGGCGACCTTCCGGTCATCCGCCCCAGCCCTGTTTTGGGTTATGAAACCGCACCGATTGGTGGTGTCATCCCGTATGCAGGCAACACCGTGTCCAATGATCTGTCCACCTCCAGGACCGGCTGGATGCCCCTGTTTACTGCAAAAGAATGCATCCACTGCGGCCTGTGCGCCACGGTGTGCCCTGATTTCTGCCTGGTTTGGACGCATGAGCAAGAGGGTGAAGAGGTGCCGGTTGTGCGCCTTAAGGGCGTCGACTACCAGTACTGCAAAGGCTGCATGCGCTGCATCGAGACCTGCCCGACCGAGGCAATGACACGCGTTACCGAAACGCCGGGCCTGGCGGACCGGGAGCGCGTACCACTTTATTCACAAGGCGCCACCGGCGCGTGAGGTGACAGTTAGGGAGAATATGAATGGCCACTGAAATCCACGCAGTCCTGCAGGACCAGGACGGAGGAAACACCGCAGGCGTCGCAAGCCAGTCGACGGACTTCCTGAGCGGCAACGAGGCGGCAGCCAGGGCGGCCAGGGACATTGGATTCCACGTGATGGGGTATTTCCCGATAACGCCGTCAACGGAAGTCGCCGAAACACTCTCCAAGATGCAGGCCGCTGGCGAGCATGAAATCATGATGATCCCCGCAGACGGCGAGCACGGTGCTGCCGGCATCTGCTACGGTGCTGCCCTCGGCGGAGGGCGCGTTCTGAACGCGACTTCTTCGCAGGGGTTATTGTACGCACTAGAACAATTACCCGTACAGTCTTCGACCCGGGTGCCGATGGTTCTCAACGTCGCGACGCGGGCGATTTCGGGGCCACTGGATATCCGCTGCGACCACTCGGATATTTATTTCGCGCTCAATACCGGCTGGATTATCCTGCTGGCGCGGGAGCCGCAGGCGGTGTACGACATGAACCTGGCGGCGATCCGCATAGGCGAGCATGCCGACGTCCGGCTGCCGGTGCTGGTGGCATATGATGGCTTCTTTACCAGCCACCAGAAACGTCGCGTCGAAGTGATTGAAGACAAACAGGCGCTGCAGGAATTCCTGGGCACCCCTGAAACGCCTTTCACCGCGCTGGACCCCAGGCACCCGGTGACGTTTGGGCCGTACATGAACGACCCGGACCTGATCAATAACAAGAAACAGCATTCGCTGGCGATGGAAGCCGCCCGGCAGGTCATTCCGGAGGTGTTCGAGGAACTCGAAAAGCTGACCGGCCGCCGCTACCCGGTGATGGACTCGTATCACATGGAGGACGCGGAAGTCGCGCTGGTTCTGCTCAACTCTGCCGCGGAAACCGCCAAGGAAGTGGCTGACCGCCTGCGGGGCGAGGGCAAGAAAGTCGGTGTGCTGTCACTCAATATGCTGAGACCGTTCCCTACAGATCTGATCCGGCAGGCGCTTTCCGGGGTGAAAGCGATCGTTGTCGGCGACCGGGCCGATTCCTATGGCGCCGATGGCGGCAACCTGTCGCTGGAAGTCAGGGCGGCCATCCAGGTCGATCCGGATAATCGTACCCGGGTGCTGACGCGCATCTATGGCCTGGGCGGTAAGGACTTCGATGACGCCGACGCTGAAGAATTCTTCAACGAGGCACTGGAAACCGCAGAGACCGGTGAAGTGAAAGAGGTTTTCGCCTATCACGGCACTTATGCCGGTGATCCCGACAAGCATGTTCCGCATGGTCTTCCCGCGATAGAAAAAGGCGAAGTCACACGCGGCATGGCCACCGTTACGGAAAATCCGGAAACCGGCAAGCTGAACGTTGAACTGAAGCCTCTGTGGGCGATGGCCGAAGTGCCCAGCCGGATCGCGCCGGGGCACGGAGCCTGCCCGGGTTGCGGGGCCTTCCCGGTACTGCACCAGGTGTTCAGCGTGCTTGAAGGCGACGTTGTGGTGCTGTTCCAGACCGGCTGTGCGATGGTGGTTACTACCGGCTATCCCAAGACAGCCCATCGCATCACTTACATCCATAACCTGTTCCAGAACGGGGCGGCCACGCTCTCCGGTCTTGTCGAGATGTACCACGAGTTGTTACGCCGCGGCGAACTGCCTGATTCACCAGATATCACCTTCGTCATGGTGACAGGTGATGGCGGCATGGACATCGGCATGGGCTCGGCACTCGGCGCCGCGCACCGCAATCACCACATGATGATCCTGGAATACGACAACCAGGGCTACATGAATACGGGCGCTCAGTTGTCTTACTCGACCCCGCTTGGCCACCGGACTTCGACCAGCGAGGTAGGCAGTAAACGCAAGGGCAAAGTCACGCACCACAAGGATACGCCGCAGATTTTCTCGGCGGCGCACGTGCCATATGTTTTCACGGCCAGTGAAGGTTATCCCGAAGACCTGATGCGCAAGGCGGCAAAAGCCCAGTGGTATGCAAAGAACGAAGGCATGACCTACGGCAAGATCCTGTCGTTCTGTCCGCTCAACTGGACCACTACCGACGACGCCGCCGAATCAGTCCTGCAGGTAGCCATCGACTCCTGCTTTTTCCCGATTTACGAAGTAGA
This sequence comes from Lysobacterales bacterium, assembly GCA_029859645.1. GTDB lineage: Bacteria > Pseudomonadota > Gammaproteobacteria > Xanthomonadales > SZUA-36 > JAHEFT01. Next base: position 8,672 of record JAOUCS010000075.1, read on the forward strand.
GCGCGGCATCACCAACATCACCTACGATCCCGAAGTACTGGGCCGCAGGCGCAAGATCACTGAATGGCTCGGCCGCATGGGCAAGACCAAACACCTGATGGCAGAAGGGAACGAACAGCGCCTGGCCGCCATTGAAGAAGAGGCCGAGCGGCGCTGGCGTCGAATCAAGGCCATGCACGAACATCCGGAGCTTTGAATCATGGTTAAAATCCTGGAAAAATGTCAATTGACGCCGATTACAAAACTATACCGGGTGGATGCTCCTTTGATCGCAAAGGCGGCACGTGCCGGACAATTCGTCATCGTCCGTGTCCGTGAGGGAGGTGAGCGGATTCCGCTGACCATTACCGACTACGACGCCGAGCAGGGCGTGATCACCATAGTTGTGCAGGAGGTCGGGGCAACTACCCGGCGCCTCGCTGAGCTGGAGGTGGGTGATCACATTCTCGACATGGTCGGGCCGTTGGGTGAGGCCCCGGATATTCCGTCCGGCGGCCATATCGTCGGCGTTGGTGGAGGCTACGGCTCAGCCGCTTTGCTTTGCCTGATGCGGGAACTCAGTGATCGGGGCGAGAAAACCACCATTGTCATGGGTGCGCGCGAAAAGGACCTGCTGATCCTGGCCGATGAACTGGGCGAAATCTGCGACCACGTCGAAATCTGCACCGACGATGGTTCTGCCGGCTTCAAGGGATTCGTCACCGAACGCCTGCAGGAAATGATCGATGGCAGTCCCCCGGGGCGGCCGGATTATGTCATCGCCATCGGGCCGATGCCGATGATGCGGGCAGTTGAAAAAACCACGGCTGCGGCTGGAATTGATACCACGGCTTCGCTGGATCCATTGATGATCGATGGCACCGGCATGTGCGGTGGTTGTCGCGTCACCGTGGGTGGTGAAGTCAAGTTTGCCTGCGTCGACGGACCGTTTTTCGACGCGCACGAGGTGGACTTTGATGAGGCGGTATCCCGCAGCAAGATGTACGTGAAAGAAGAGCAAAAAGCAGCCGCCTGCCAGCGGTCTGCCCGGGAGGTGGCCTGATGCCTGTCAAACGCGCTGATAAGACCCCGATGCCGGTTCGTGAGCCTGAAATGAGGGCGCGCGACTTCGAAGAGGTCAACGAAGGCTATTGCTTCTCACATGCGATGTTCGAGGCAGAGCGCTGCCTGCGTTGCCAGGATCCGGTTTGTATCGATGGTTGCCCGGTCCGTGTACCCATCGCGGATTTTATGCACGCGGTAGCTGCCGGAGACATGCACAAAGCCTCTGAAATATTACGAACGGCAAACCCACTGGCGGCCATCTGTGGCCGGGTCTGCCCGCAGGAAGCCCAGTGTGAAATGAAGTGTCACATGACCAAGCGTTTCGGCCCGGTCGCCATCGGCCACCTGGAGCGCTACGTATCGGACTGGGAGATGGCCCAGCCCCTGAATGATGAAGTAGCGAAACCCTGGCGGGACGAAAAAGTCGCCATTATTGGTTCCGGTCCGTCCGGGCTGGTGTGTGCGGGTGAACTCGCACGGCTGGGTTACCACGTCACGGTTTACGAGGCCCTGCATGCGCCGGGTGGCGTACTGCGCTATGGCATTCCCGAGTTCCGTCTGCCCAATTCCATTCTCGACTGGGAAATCGCTTCACTGGAGCGCCTTGGCGTGGAATTTGTCAACAATGTCATCATCGGCAAGACCATCAAGCTGGATGACCTGTTCAGTGAAATGGGCTATTCCGCAGCATTCATTGGCACTGGCGCCGGCTTGCCCAAATTCATGGGCATTCCCGGCGAGAGCCTGAACGGTGTTTATTCTGCCAACGAATTCCTGACCCGCATCAACCTGATGCAGGCCTTTGAATTTCCGCAGGCGGAGACTCCTTTAAAAGTCGGCGGCCGGGTGGCCGTGATCGGTTCCGGCAACACGGCAATGGACGCTGTCCGCTCAGCGCTGCGGCTTGGCGCCGAGCACGCGATGGTCGTTTACCGGCGCAGTGAAAACGAGATGACCGCCCGGATCGAGGAGTACGAACACGCGATCGAAGAAGGTGTTGAGTTCCACTGGCTGACCAACCCGATCGAAGTGCTCGGTGAAGACGGCTGGGTAACGGGCCTCAAGTGCATGCGCATGGAGCTCGGTGAACCCGATGATTCGGGCCGGGCGCGCCCCGTGCCAATCGAGGGTTCGGAGTTCGTTTTCCCGGTTGACAACGTGGTGCTATCCATCGGCACACGACCCAATCCGCTGTTGTCGAGAGCGACGCCGGGCCTGAAAACGCATTCCTGGGGCGGCTTGCTGGTTGATGAGCGGCAGGTTGAAACGAGCGTGCACCGGGTTTACGCGGGCGGCGACGCGGTCACCGGCGCCGCCACAGTGATCCTGGCAGCCGGTGCGGGTAAGAAGGCGGCTGAAGCGATTCATTCCGACCTGACGGCCGACACTGCCTGATCCCGGGTGATGCCGGACGAATCCGGTGAAGACAACGAAGTAAAACGGTTGGCCTATCGCCTGACGTAGCGGTAACGCTCGCTCATTCGCTTGAGGCAGTCATCGAAGGTCCGGCTGATTTGCGTGGTGTTGCGAATTCTTTCAATTTTTGGCCAGGTTGCGCGGCGGCCTTCCTGGATCATCTTCTCCACTTCCTCGGGTCCAAAGTTCGTGAAGGTCTTGCCGATGTTCATTATGTGCCTTTCAGGGTACACGGTGATGTCGCCGCTGTAGGTCTGGCTGGCGACCGCATGCGCTTTCTTGATCATCGCGCCGATCCCGGGAACATCGAAGTGCTGATGCACCAGTTCCAGGAAATGCTCCACCTGGACCATCGGAGCTTTAAGGACAACGTCCTGGATGAATGGGAACAGGCCTTTCGACTCGACTTTCTCGTTCAGGAACGGCACCACGTGAGGATTGGTCTGGCTTACGATGTAATGATTGACATTATGCAGGCGGTTGACCTTCTCCTTGGGTATATCGTCATGCACCGAGCCGTCAATCCACCGGTTCTGCGGCATATAGGCGACTGATTTCCCATCAAAATTCCTGGCTCTGAGCTGGACTGGCGGGTACAGGCCCGGTATCGCACTCGAGGCCAGGGCGGCCCAGCTGACCAGGACGTTGGGCGCTGTCAGGTAATTCAGCAGCCTGGGGAATTGATGGGAGTCCGCCGGGGAGATGGAGATATTGAGGATGCGGCTGGTATGTTCATAAGCCTCGAGAAAAGTCATCTCTGGAATGTTCCGGTCGATGAATTTTTTCAGGATTTTCTGGTCCAGCACGCTTTGTCCCTTGATGAAGTCGAACGGTCTGAACACGCTGCACCATTCAAAATCGATGTATTCCGGATCGAGCAATTCTTCCAGTTCCTGGTCGGTATGGGTGGCCAGGATGCCGGCCATGATCGAACCGGCGCTGGAGCCAGTCACAACGCGGGGAAGAAGACCCTGTTGCTCCAGTTCCTCGATCACTCCGATATGGAAAAGGCCCAGTGAGGCCCCCCCGCTCAGCAGCAGGGCTGAACGGCCAAAGCTGCGCGCCGCCCGTTTCAGAAACCTGCGCTTGCGGATAGGGGTCAGCTGCTTGACTTCAGAATCGCAAAGCAGGTTCAGCGCTGCAGAGACTTCATCCAGGTAATTGTTGATCAGTTTCTTGGTGCCGCAACGGGCTTCCTGGTACAACGCCGGGTTAGCCATGTTGCCGAGGTTGCCATGTAATTCCTCACGCAGGCGGAACATCAACTGGTCATAGTTTTTTTGTTTCCTCAGTTTCCTGAGAATGGTGACGCGTGAAGCAAGCAGGCGGTGATCATAAAGGTCCGACTCTCTTTCCAGGCGCCACAGGTCGCGCCCTTCCATACGGTCGAGTTCTCCGGCGGCGTGGAACCATTCGTCGTAATCGGAGGCGCCGAACATGGCGGATTCATAATAGCGGTAGTTATTCATGCAGGAGTCAGGATACCCTATCTTGAAACCCTGTATCCAACCAAAAAGGAGAATGAGAATCATGCCGACCAGAAGAGAGTTTATTGTGATCACTGCCGCCGCTCTGGCGGCACAGGCAAGCGGCATGGCAGCGGTCAAACCGGCCCCAAAGCCGCTCGAAATCCTGTTTCTCGGCGGCACGGGATTCCTGGGACCGCACCAGATCAATTACGCGGTAGCGCGGGGACACCGGGTGTCGATGTTCAACCGGGGTTCCAATGCTGGAATGTACGGTGATGCAGTCGAGGAATTGACCGGAAATCGCGACAGTAAGATCGATGACGGACTGGCTGCGCTCGAAGGAGACCGCACCTGGGACGTAGTGGTCGACAATTCCGGCTATGTACCGCGGCATGTGCACGATAGCGCCACTTTGCTGAAGGGCCGTTGCCGGCGTTACATCTATGTTTCCACGGTGGCGGTCTATGATTTTGAAAACGCCAGCGTCTTTCCTGAATCGGCGAAGCTGGCCGAGCTCAGTGACCCTTCCATCGAGGACGTGACCGGAGAGACTTACGGACCCCTCAAAGCCGAATGTGACCGCATAGCCAGGGATATCCTGGGTGCTCGCTGCACCGTGGTACGACCGACTTACGTCGTTGGGCCCGGCGATCACACCGACCGGTTTACTTACTGGGTGGATCGAATCAGCCGGGGCGGTGATGTGCTGGCTCCTGGTGGTCCCGACCTGGTGTCGCAATGGGTCGATGCCAGGGACCTTTGCCCCTGGATCGTGACACTCGCTGAAAACGATACGCCGGGCGTTTTTAACGCCGCCGGACCTGTGTCGACAACCACGCGAACAGGTCTCATGTGGGGATTGCTGGCTTCGGCCACCTCGCAGACTCGTTTCTACTGGCCTGAATTCAGCCTGTTGGAAGAGATGGACATCGACTTGCCGATGATGGGCCGGGATAATTCGGCTCTGTTCGTCAATGCAGCCTCGATCGGGGCGGGACTGGAATACCGGTCGCTGGCAGATACTGCCGCGGGAACCCTGCAGTGGTGGCAGTCTCAAACGGCGGAACGCCGGGCAAATGCCAGGCGCTGGCCCAGCCCGGAGAAAGAACAGGCCGCTATCAAAAAATTGAAGGCGGTTTAACTTCATAACCGGGGGTTATAATGTAGCCTGGTACCATCGGGCTGGCTGAGTTGCGTCTGCGTCACATAGAAGTTTTTCATGCGGTTTACTCAACCGGGTCGGTAACCCGGGCAGCAGATATGCTGAGCGTGTCACAACCTTCTGTCAGCAAGGTCCTGTCCCACGCCGAGCAACAGTTAGGCTATGCCCTGTTCGATCGCGTCAGGGGCAAACTGATCCCTACCCCCGAGGCCGACCAGTTATTTGTCCATGTAAAGAAAGTCAGCAACAGTATCGATCACCTGCGCCACCTGGCGGAGAATCTCCGCACGGCCGAGCAGGGCAGCATCCGGATTGCAGCCACACCAGCGTTTGGTGTTGACTTGCTGCCCCGAACCATTGCTTCTTACCGCGAGTCACATCCTGAAACGGTCTTTCACGTGGAAACCCTGCATCATGACGAAATAGCCATTGCTCTGCAGGAGTCCCGGATTGACGTGGGCCTGGCCTTCGAACCGGAGTTTATTCCCGGTATTTCCCGTGTGCCGCTGGCCAGGTCATCATTCGTGGCCCTGACACCTTCTGACCAGGATTTTGGCGGCAGAAAATCGGTTTCCATTACGGATCTCGATGGCCTGGATTTCATCAGTCTGGATAACCGTGGCCCCCTGGGCAGGTTGTTGTCCAATCACATCGAATCCAGTGGTGTCGAAGTCAATCACGTGGCCTATGCTGAAACCTACCAGGTAGCCAAGGCGCTGGTTGCTTATGGGGTTGGCGTCACGATTGTCGATCAGGTGACGGCACTTTCCGCCGGCCATGATCTGATTCGCCGGTGGCCGTTGGAACCGGAAATCAGTTTCGGGATATCCGCACTGCATCTCGATAACGCGCCTTTGTCGGTTGTCTGTCAGCGATTCATCAGCCATCTGAAGGACAGCCTTGGCCGGTTTCTATCCGGTTAGTCCATAACCAGAGGTTATGATCTAGCAAACATTACTCATTAGGCTGGGTAACAGGCGCTGCGCTAACATTTGGGTCTTAACGTGTTTTTAACGGTGGGCAAACCCCTGGTGTGAACACAAGGCAGGAAAAAATACTTAAAGCGTCCGTTGCAGAGGGTCATTTCAACGATGACCGGACAGTGGTTGCCTACGTCGATACCGACAAGCTCTCTGAAACGGTCTCCAGCCTGCTGCAGGCGTTCCCCGAGCATTTTTCACATACCTTCGCAGCCAAAGCAAATACCATGAGCAACGCTCTCAAGATGGTGAAAGATCTTGGCATGGGCTGCGAAGTTGCCAGTCCGGGTGAACTGGAGCAGGCATTGCGGGCCGGTTTTAACCCGGCTGAAATGGTTTACGACGAGCCGGCCAAGACCCCGGCGATACTGGAGAGAGCCCTCGGTCTTGGCATTGGGTTGAATATTGATAATTTCCAGGAACTGGCCCGGGTTGAGGAAATCCTGACAGGCAAACCCAGCCGGTCGCGCATTGGATTCCGCATCAACCCGCAGGTGGGGGCCGGCAGTATTTCTGCGATGAGTACGGCGACGCATACGTCCAAGTTCGGTGTTGCACTGGAGGATGATGGTAACCGGCAGGCGTTGATCAGTGCTTACCTGCAGAAGCCATGGCTGACTTCGATTCATACCCACGTGGGATCACAAGGATGCAGCCTGGAACTGATGACCGCCGGAGTCGGTAAAGTCGTTGCGCTGGCCGAGGAAGTAAACCGCGCAGCTGGTCAACAGCAAATCGAAGTGGTAGACATCGGCGGTGGTCTGCCGGTCAATTTCGACAGCGACGAGATCACACCTACATTTTCTGACTATGCGAACAGCCTGAGCCAGGCCGTGCCTGAGCTTTTCACCGGCAAATACCGGGTGAAGACCGAGTTCGGCCGCTCGATTTTTGCCAAGAACGGCTTTATCGCGACACGCGTTGAATACACCAAGAGTGCTGGAGGCCGGACTATTGCCGTTTCGCATGCCGGCGCCCAGGTAGCGACGCGAACCGTTTTCATGCCGGATTACTGGAAGATTCGCGTGTCTGTCGCTGATTCGTCTGGCAGGGCGAAACGTGGAAACGAAGTGATGCAGGACATTGCCGGACCGCTGTGTTTTGCCGGCGACATGATCGGAACCGAACGCCTGTTGCCTGAGATAGAACCGGGTGACTATGTGGTGCTTCATGATACCGGGGCCTATTACTTTTCAAACCCCTTTTATTACAATGCCTTGACCGCGCCTGCCGTGTACGGGGCGGCCATCGAAGACCACGAAGGGGTTAACTTTAAGGTCTGGAGACGGCAACAGACCGTGAATGATATGCTAGCCGCAATCGGCTGACATATAAATGCCGAGCAAGTGGGAAGTGATTATGAGGAGCAGTCGAAATGAGCAGTAAAACTTTTGTTGCACTGAAGGGATTTTTGTTGCTGGCGCTTATGTTTGCACAGCCGGTACTGGCCCAGACCGGCACTGATCAGACGGACGCAGACGCCGACCAGGAAGCCGGTGATATTGAAGAGGTGATCGTCACCGGTTCGCAAATCAGGGGCGCGGGGATCAGCGAAGCCTTGTCGGTTTCGGTGATCAGTTCGCAGGACATCGAGATGCTCGGAATCGAGTCAGGCGATGAACTCCTGGATGCGATGCCCGAGCAGGGTCAGAACTTCTTCAACGAGGCGGAAAATATCAGCGGCGGCGTGAACTCGGCCCGTGGCGATATCGGCGCTTTCAACCTCAGGAATATCGGTACCGGCAATACGCTGGTGCTGATGAATGGCCGGCGCGTAGTCAATGCCGCGACATACCAGACCGAAGAAGTGGGTGGCAGTTTTGTGCCGGTTAATTCTGTGAACTCCACCGCCATCCCGGTATTCGGCGTTGAACGTCTGGAAGTCCTGCGCGATGGCGCATCAGCCATTTATGGCGCTGACGCAGTGGCTGGCGTGGTCAACACGGATATGAAAAATGAATAG
>JAOUCS010000017.1 GCA_029859645.1 Lysobacterales bacterium
CGAGGGTACACCGATCCTGGTCGAGGATAGCCTGGTTTTCTGTACGCCTTTCAATGAAGTGATTGCTGTGCACCCCGGCACCGGTGAGGAACTGTGGCGCTTCGATCCGCAGATCAACCTTGAGCAGCACCCCGCTAACCAGTTTGTCTGCCGGGGAGTTGCCTACTGGCGGGATGCGGCTGCCAACGGCGCCTGTTCCAGCCGTATCCTGATGGGCACCAATGACGCACGAGTGATCGCGATCGATGCGAAGGACGGCAGTCCCTGCGCGGATTTCGGTGAGGCCGGAGAAGTGCGGATCGATCCGGGCATGGAGTTGTGGTGGGCGGGTGAATTCCAGATTACCTCGCCGCCGGTGATCATCGGCGACACGGTTATCGTCGGTTCGGCTATTGGCGACAACGCGCGGGTCGAAGCGCCGGCCGGCACCGTCAGGGCCTTCGATGTCCGCAGTGGCGCTTCACGGTGGCAGTGGGACCCGATCCCCCGCTCCCCTGATGATCCGGCCAGTGAAACCTGGCAGGGTAAGCAGCCGCCGCGGGAAGGGCATGCCAATGTCTGGGCGCCGATGTCAGTGGACCTGGAGCGGGGCCTGGTTTTCCTGCCGACCAGCAGCCCAAGCCCCGACTTTTTCGGCGGACTGCGGCCGGGCGACAACCGGTATGCCAACTCTGTTGTGGCGCTGAGAGCTGAGACCGGTGAAGTGGCCTGGAGTTTCCAGACAGTGCATCACGATGTCTGGGATTACGACATTGCATCACAGCCTGGCCTGTACTCAATCTGGAAAAACGGTCGACCGCACGACGTGGTGGTGCAACCGACCAAGATGGGGCTCATATTCGTGCTGGACCGCGACACCGGGGAGCCGTTCCACCCAATCGAGGAGCGGCCGGTTCCGCAAAACGGGGCGCCGGGCGAACGCTTGTCACCCACGCAGCCGTTCCCGGTGGCGCCACCTCCCGTGGTGCCTTCCGAAATCTCCGGCGATGACGCGTTCGGAATCACCTGGTTCGACAAACGCCAGTGCCGCAAGCTGATCGAAGATTCGCTGGCGGAAGGCCTGTATACCCCACCCAGCGAGCAGGGCACGCTGCTGTATCCGTTCACCGGCGGCGGCGCCAACTGGGGCAGCGGGGCGTTCGACCCCGCTCGTAACCTGCTGGTGATCAACATGAGTAACCTTGTTCATCACATCATGCTGTTCCAAAGCGAAGAACTGGACAATATTCGTAAGGTTTTCCATGACCAGGAAGTATCGCCCCAACAGGGAGCGCCTTTCGGGATGAAGCGGGAGACGCTGCTTTCGCCCATTGGACTGCCGTGCACGGCACCTCCCTGGGGGGTCATTGCCGGTGTGGACCTGGGCACGGGTGAGATTGTCTGGCGTAAAACGCTGGGCACCACCGAAGATCTTTCGCCAGGCCCGGGGATCAAACTGGGCACTCCTAATCTTGGAGGCCTGATCGTTACGGCCGGCGGCCTGGCATTCATCGGTGCGACGATGGACGATTACCTGCGCGCCTTCGACCTGGAAAACGGCGAGGAACTCTGGAAAGGGCGGTTACCCGCAGGTGGCCAGGCTACCCCCATGACCTACGAATGGGAAGGGCGCCAGTACGTTGTGATCTTCGCCGGGGGATATTCGAGGATCGAAACAAAACTGGGTGATTACCTGGTGGCTTACCGTTTGCCGGAGTGATTACCAGGGCATTTGTTTACCGTCATGGGTCCAGAAGCTGCCGTTATCTGCGGGCGTAAGGTTCTCAATCACGCGACGCATCCCCGTAACCGACTCCTGAACACTCAATGGCGCTTGCGGACCACCCAGGTCCGTTCGCACCCAGCCTGGGTTAAGGACGATACAAATGAACCCATCGGGCCCCAGCTCCATCGCCAGCGATTTGTTGAACATGTTCAATGCTGCCTTGCTTTCGCGGTAACCGTAAAATCCGCCTTCCTTATTTTCGCCGATGCTGCTCAGATTGGTGGTGATATTGATGACCTTTCGGGTCTCACCTGACCGCAGATTGGGAACCAGCGCCTGCGTGACCCGGACCGGTCCGACTGTATTGACGCTCAGCGCCTTTTCGAATTTATCGAAGTCGACTTCATCGAGTTTCCACATCAATGGCTGGATGCCGGCGTTATTGATCAGCAGGTCGATTGCCTGACCGGCGAGATTTTGCGCCAGCCGGGCCACACTGGCCTGGTCCGTGACGTCCAGTTGCATGACCTCCGCTCCGGTCGCGCTCAGTTCCTCCGCCGATTCCGGCTTTCTCGCCGTGCCGATCACCCGCCAGCCGTCCGCTGAATACTGGCGCGCCAGTTCCAGTCCGATACCGCGGTTGGCTCCGGTGATCAGAACAGTGTGACGGGCCGGTTCGAACGAACGTTCTCCTTCGGATTGCGCGCTGATAAAGGTAGAAAAACAGATAAGAACAGTCGCCAGGACGACCGGGAATTTGCTGAAACGGTTATGTCGACCTTTGGTTGTTTTGGTTTTCATTAAGCGCAACTTACATCAAGAGTCAGAGGGAGTGCCACCTGGGATGGGAGACTTGTAAGCCTTTTTCCTGACTCCGGTCAGGCACGATATCGATTGCAGTGATCCTCGCACCCGCCGTAACCTCCGGGTGAGCTTGAAGCTTTCAGCGCGCTGGAAAATACGGCGCCGGATTCACACTGACATTCACGAGGATGTGTTTCCCCGGCCGTTCCGGCAGCCAGGTATGGTAAACCCTGCCACGATAGCGGTAAGCCACGTCCCAGCCAGTGATGTGCTGTTCCGTGCGCCAGTGGCGCTGAACCTCGCACCGGGTCCGGGTCACCGGGTAGGCGCCCCGGCGATGGTTGTTTTTGGCCACCTCGTGACCAATCACTCCACCAATTGCTGCACCCGCGACAGTGGCGAAGGCCCTGCCGTCACCACGGAAAACCTGGTTTCCCACTACGCCACCGATAACTGCGCCTGCCACCGTGGGGACAGCGGACGAATGATGCCGCTGCCAGACCTGCTCATCCCAGCAGACCTGTTCATCTACCGGGTAGCGAGCGGTTTCATAGATCGGGGTAGCACGAACGACCTTGGCCTTGTGATGTCCGTGATGGCGATGTCCGGCACAGGCTGACATGGAGAACACGGCCAGGCTTGCAGTCAGTAAAGTGATATTCAGACGTTTCATGATGAACTCCTTTTTCCAGCTTGGGATCCGATCCTGGAGTTCAGCTTAGCCTTGCGGTACTGAATGAAGACTGAACAATAAAATTGCAGCTTGCCGGTTACCTTGAAGATGGACTTCACGCGATGTCAGTGGTCGATTTCGCGGGCTTCGTGACGAGTTAACGGCCCGAATCCAGTCCCGCGGCAGCCAGGCCGCCCATCACATCCTCAACAAATTCGGGTTGGAACGGAAACATCTTCTGCAAGATTTGCAGTGCAATTTCCCGTGTTGTCCCGGGCTGAATTCGCTGCAAATCTTCCAATTGCCGGTACGCGTCTTCACTCCGGTTCAACCGCGCATAAGTAGCGATCAGAATGATCTGGAAAAGGGGGAAATCTACAAGGTTCGCCTTTAGCATCTGATCCAGGGCATCCTGGTAGTTTCCCTTCACAAACGCTCCGCAGCCTGTATCCAGGTGGTAATAGTCCGGGAAATTGGGGTTCAGCAGTTTGGCTTTCTCGACCATCGCCAGGCCGCGGTCCCAGTCACCCGAAAAAGCCATGTACATCCCGATCAGCCCGAGCGTAGTGCCGTCACTGGAGTTCAAATCCAGGGCATTTTGTGCCTCAGCCAGGAACAGGTCCCGCTGACCCATGAAGTAATGCACCCGGGACAGCAGCCAGTGATTGTGATAGTTGCCGGGCGCCAGCCGTACGCCTTTTTGGGCGGCGGCCAATGCGCGTTCCATCGGGTCGGGCAGCGGGTTGAATCCGTATACATATTCATCGGTGTAGATCCATGACAGGTGGGCCCAGGCCTCATCGAACTCCGGATCGATATCCACGGCCCTTTCCAGGCTTTCCCTGGCCCGCAAGTGATTCTCCCTGCTGATGTACTTATCGTAGGCCAGCGCTACCGACAGGCATTCCCAGGCATTGAGATTGTTGGTAGGACGGTGGACGTTTCTGTGCGCCTGCGTTGAATAAATCACGCCATGAAGGTCGCTGAGGGTAGCCACTATCTGTTCGCGGATATCGTCCTGGATGATGAACAGGTTTTCAGCGCTCAGCTCACGATCGTAGTTTTGAGACCAGATCTGGACCCCGCTGGTGGTCTCCATCAACGAGGCGGCCACACGTAGCAGATTACCCGATTTCTGTACCGTGCCTTTCAGCAGGTAATTCACGCCCAGTTTCGCCCCGGTTTCCATCGCGTCCAGGTCCTCCTCCCCCATACCGGCCGTCGCACCGGCCGAGAGCACAAACAAGTGGGACGACTGCGTCAGGCCGCTGACGATATCGCCGCAGAGGGCATCGGCGAACAGGTCCTGGTCGGAATCGCTGCTGAGATTCCTGAAGGGGAGTACTGCAATCGACGGGCCGGTAGGAAGTTCAATGATGTCGTCCATGGCCGGTTCGGGCTCGTCAGGTGTGCGGACGATTTTGCCGTTGGAAAGATCATAGATCCAGGCTAACACCAGGGCGACGGGGAAACCCAGGAACAACAGTGTCGTGAATGTCCTTAACACCCATTCGGGGGCGTCATAGATGGGCAGGACCGTGTCGGCCACCTGCAGCAGCAGCCAGCCGACGATCACGTAAGCGACGCCAATGGTATAGACCTTGCGGCGCTGGAGTTCCCTGAAGAAGTTCCTCATGCGTGTCCAATTTAAACGGCTGGTGCTGATCTGGCAAAAGATTCATTTGCATGGGTGAACCTGTCGCATATACCGCCGGACCAGTTGACCACAGTACCTGAGCGACACCTAAGCTTGTTGGTGTATCAATTATTGTTGATTAGCCAAGGTTCGTGATTGGTCTAAATACTTGCTGAAGCATGTCATTGTGGCGACATGAGCCGGTTCAGTTTTTGCTCGGTGGATAGTTGTGACCTTTCGTTTAAAATCATTTATGTATAGATATTACTCGCTTTAAATGCTATGTTGTACACATATAGTATAATATTTGTTGCGATGCTAGCTTCGAAATGCAGACAAACACGGTTGATACCTTGTGTTCGAATCGCGTCACAACATGGAGATACAGTTGATTCGATGGCAGCGAAAAGGTAGCAGACGTCATCCGGCACGAACCTGGATGATCCGTGCAGGTATGGTGCTAATTGCGGTTTCCGGGACCTTACTAGTGCTTGGTGTTTTCGGTGTATTGCCTTTCAGCCTGGAAGCAACTGCCTGGAATAATATCCGAAGTCTTTCCGGGGCCGCTATTGTTGGCTGTCTGCTGGCGGCCGTTGGGTATGGCAACGAGTAAAAATTACACAACTAGATGCAAGTATAGGAGGAACAAAGCATGTTTAAGAAATCAGATTTCTTTTTTTTGCTGGCGGTAATGATCTCGTTTTTTGTCTCGGGGTACCTGTGGTTTAACGGCCAAAAGATGGAAGGAATTTTCACAGCAATCTGGGTCCCTTCTATTCTCGGCTTCGGAATCTATTTTAAATTACTGGTGATGGGAGCTCGCGACAATGGATGACACCATGCTGTTTCTAACCGGGTTAAGTGCATTTGGTCTGATGATTATCGGTATTGTCTTTACCGTGGTCGAGTTCCGTGCAGTTGGCAAACGAGACGGACGCCGAAACGCGGCAAACATCAGTTCGTCTTCAGCCGATGAAAATTGAAATATAGGATCTATCCGGGGCGAAAACTGAGTCTTCTGTTCGACTGGACTATACTCTCCGATCAATCTGGATGGAGCAGTCGATGAAAAACCTGAGAATCTTCCTGGTGGTTTGCCTTGCCTCGTGCCTGTCACTGACTGGCAATTTGGCCCTTGCTGAAACTGAAGAGACTCCGCCCGCGACTGCTGACACGCCGATCGAGCCTGAGGCCGTTACCTTCGCTTCCGAACATGAGATCCAGGTTGCTGGTCAGCGAATTGCCTACACAGCGACGGCCGGAACCATGCTGATGCGTGATGAAGAAGGCAAAGCCATCGCGGAGTTTGGCTTCACTTCGTATACCCGAAATGGTTCGGATACCGCCAGTCGGCCCATCATGTTCGCCTGGAACGGCGGACCCGGTTCGGCATCCATGTGGCTTCATATGGGGGTTCTGGGTCCACAAATAACCAGCGTGGAAGACTTGCAGATCAACGGCAAAGGGCCATTCAAGAGAATCGATAATCAATACAGCATCATCGACAAGGTCGACCTGGTAATGGTTGACCCTGTGGGTACGGGTTATTCCCGGGCGGTAGGAGAGGCAGAGAGCAAGGATTTCTGGGGCGTAGACAACGATATCAAGTCGGTATCGGACTTCATTGCCCAATTCGTCACGGTTAACAACCGTTGGGCTTCACCAAAATACATTTTGGGTGAAAGTTACGGCGGCATGCGTGCCGGCGGCGTCTCACTCGACCTGTTGACCCGTCACGGCATGGGGCTCAATGGCGTTATCCTGGTCTCGCCGTACATGGATGTGGCCGGTGGTGGCGGCGTCGGCGTCGCAAACCTGGTGGTTGGCTACACGATGACCTTGTCGACCTATGCCGCCACGGCCTGGTTTCATGACGCCCTGGAAAACAAGCCATCAGACTTCAAGGCTTTTCTCGCAGAAGTGGATGCTTTCGCCATCGATGAATACATGTCGGCATTGGTCAAAGGCGCTCGCGCGTCGGATTCCGAGCGCCGTGCCGTAGCTGAAAAACTGGGCGCCTACACCGGCACGTCTGCGGACTACTGGCTGGCGGCCAATCTTCGTGTCACAGAAGGGCAGTTTGTCCAGGAACTGATGCGCAAACGAGGTCAACTGGCCGGAAGAGTCGATTCGCGTTTTGCCAGCTTTACAACCAATGCACTGGCCGAAGAAATGCCCTTCGATCCTTACATGAGTGCGGTAGGTCCGGCTTTCGTATCGACGTTCAACGATTATTACCGCCGGGACCTGGGTGTTGAGATGGACCGTAAATACGTCGTTTCCGGCCGGCTATACGCCGATTGGGATCGTTCGCATGTACAACCGGGAAGCGACTGGACTTCTCCGGTTGCCGATACCGGCATTGACCTGGCGCACGCCATCATCCGGAATCCGAACATGAAAGTGCTGGTGCAGCAGGGTTATTTTGACCTTGCAACGCCCTACCGCGCGACCGAGTATTTTATTGACCAGATGCCATTACCGGAATCTTTGCGCTCGAATGTCTCAATTGAATATTACCAGGCGGGCCACATGATGTACGTGCATCCGCCCTCGCTGGTCAAGTTCAGGAAAGACCTGGCCTCATTCGTTGATGGCAGCCAGTAGTTAAAAGAGAAACTGGTCAGAGAAAAAATTTGCCAGTTGCGATTTTGAATTTGCCCGGGTTTTCAGTGACTCAGCTCCTGCCCCGCAGGATGACAGAGAGTATCGTATGTGCTCTACTATGTTAAAAAATATTAATACATAGCGGCTCGTTCATTCAGCCAAAGAGGAGCATTTTAATGGATATGGTAGATGTCATAATTCACATTAACGAATCAGTTGATCACGATCGTCGCACGGCAATTGCGGACATGATCAGGAACCATACAGGCGTTATGGGCGTTGCTCATCACGACGAAAAACCTCACTTATTGATTGTTGAATACAATCCAGCAGAAGTACACTCGAAAGACCTGCTTCAGGTTGCTTTGGACCAAGGTGTGCATGCACAACTAGTAGGTTTTTAACAACTCCTTCGTTGTTAACAAAACACTTCGCAATGAGTACGTCAGCGTTGCCTTACTCTTTCACCATGCCGTGCTCTGATTGCCGAATAAAAGAGCTCTGAATTTGCACCGTATTTCGGTCGCAGAATTCATTATAAATTTGTGATGAATGTACCGAAAAAAGCGATGGAAAACGAAACTGAGCAGGCCACAGTGAGGAGATGATCCGGCAAACCGTCTAGAATGTCGGAATGCTCTCCCAAACCCTCAATCTTCCCTGCGGTGCGGTTCTGCCAAACCGTCTTGCCAAGGCCGCCATGACGGAAGGTTTGGCCACGCCAGAAGGCGTACCCACGCCCGAGTTGGAAAGACTCTATGGCCTCTGGAGCGATGGCGGCGCGGGTTTGCTGCTGAGTGGAAATATCCAGATTGACCGTCACCACCTGGAGCGGCCGGGTAACGTCATCATCGACGGTGAACCGGATGCACGGCTGCAATCCGCGCTGGCCAGCTGGGCTGAGGCGGCGACCCGCCAGGGCAATCATTTCTGGGCGCAGCTGAGTCATGCCGGCCGGCAGACGCCCAAGGTCGTGAATCCCCATCCCCGTGCACCATCCGCGGTAACACTGGGCCTGCCAGGCGGGCAGTTCGGGCAGCCGGTTGAACTCACGCTTACTGAAATCGAGGACATCGTGCAGCGCTTCGGGATCGCGGCCGCAGCCTGTAAACAGGCTGGGTTCACGGGCGTGGAAATCCATGCTGCACATGGCTATCTGCTGTCGGAGTTTCTCAGCCCAAGAGTCAATCAGCGGCAGGATCGCTATGGTGGCGATTTACAAAACCGCTCACGCGCCCTGCTCGAGGTAGTGGCATCCGTTCGGGCTGCCGTCGGCAAGGATTTCCCGGTGGCGGTGAAACTCAACAGCGCCGATTTCCAGAAAGGCGGCTTTCCTTTCGAGGACAGCCTGCAGGTGGTCCAATGGCTGGAAGAGGCGAGTATCGACCTGATCGAAGTCTCCGGCGGAACCTACGAACAGCCAAAGCTGGTTGGGCTTGAGGGCCTGGAAGAGGAAGAGCCGCAGGCCGTCGCACATTCAACCCGGATGCGGGAAGCCTATTTCATCGATTTTGCGGTCGCAATGCAGGAGAAGGTGTCCATACCGTTGATGGTGACCGGCGGTTTCCGGCGGCGAGATGTCATGGAGCATGCAATCCAGTCTGGTGGGGCTGATGTGATTGGCCTGGGGCGACCGATGTGCGTCGACACCGATGCGCCCGCCCGCTTGCTGGCAGGCGAAGCCGAGCTGAATCGCTATGAAGCCGATTTATCGTTACTGCCTGACTGCCTTGCCTTCCTGGGCACGGTTCCCCTGGTGCGGGCTATAGCGGGATTTTCCGTTATGTACTGGTTCTATGCGCAGCTGGATTCGCTGGGCCGGACCGGACGGCCACAACCCGGGCTTTCGGTATTCGCAGCCGCGATCAGGGTGAAGCGGCTGGAGGCCGAATTGCTCAAAAAGTAGTATCGATCTACAAGCGCTCTTCCAGCGTAACCCGGGTTCAGTCGCTAATGGACCGGACCTGGTCTTTTCTCATCGGTTTTATGTGAAGTTCCCAGTCGGCATGATCAGCGGGTCCCGCCGGGCCAATCTTGCCCTCGGCTGATCTGAGCAAGGATTCAGGGTCGTAAATCACGCCCGCCTTGATCACGAGCCGAACGTTGCGTGCAGCCCTGATGTCATCGAGTGGGTCGCCCCTGGCTATGAACAGGTCTGCGAGTTTGCCTGTCTGGATGGAACCGAGCCTGTCGGCCACCCC
The DNA here is from genome assembly GCA_029859645.1 of Lysobacterales bacterium. Classification (GTDB taxonomy): domain Bacteria; phylum Pseudomonadota; class Gammaproteobacteria; order Xanthomonadales; family SZUA-36; genus JAHEFT01. Next base: position 9,627 of record JAOUCS010000017.1, read on the forward strand.
CAGTGCACGAGCGCCGTTGATGGTCGCGGCCTTCAGAACGGCCGCGTTGGGCAGGCCCGCGTATACCATCGCCAGCAATTCACGATGAAAAGCAAAACCCGGCAATAGCATCGTGTAAACGGGTTCATCGGTTCCGACGATAATCAGGTTCTCGCCACCCGCTTCGTAGAGCCTTCGCAATTCCAGCATGCGCTGATTGAACTCGGCTTCATCCGATTCGGGTGGCGGCGGGCCCCGTTTTTCGAGCAATTCCTGCGCGTAGGGGGTGAAGTACTTGGCCTCATCGGCCCACATCATTTCTGATCCGAGCTTGTTCCGCAGATTGATGCCACCGTACATCTGCAGGTTGGCATCGTAGTACACCTGGTGCTCGAGCATCAGCCTGATCATCTGCTCCATTTCGGCACTGCGCGGGCCGCCACTGCCCAGCGTGATCTGGTGTTCGACGCGATCAATGCCCATCAGAATGGCATCTTGCAGGTTTACATCGTATTCGACGTTATAGTTAGCCAGGTGCCCTGTGGTGGTCATGCCATTTCGGTGCGCCTGCTCGATCAGGATTTTCATTTCTGCGGGAGTCGCCTGCTTGATCTTGATACTGATGACACCTTGCGCCGCCCAGTAGTCCACCTCCGCGCGAATTTCTTCCTCGCTGATGTCGTTTGGCCAGGCGATGCAATCGTCTGCGGCGGTCTTGACGCTGTATTCACACCTGAATCCGCCGAAATACGGGCCTGACGCGAACAGCCTGGGGCCGATCGCCTCACCGGCGTCTACCCGGTCGCGCCGCTCAAGGACGCGTTGAGGGAAAAACTCACCGGCTGACCACGTCGAGGTAACGCCGTTGGCAAGGAAGATGACCCCGTTCCAGGCGACTTCCTCCGCGCGGCCCTTGTCGACCAGGTCGAAATTGTAGTGGGCGTGCAGATCAATCATGCCGGGCAGGATGGTTTCTGACTCGGAAAGTTCGATCACCTTCGATGCCTTGAGGTCACGGTCCCCCAGGTCGGCGTCAATCTCGGCAAAGACACCGTCACGAATCACGATCCCCGTATTGCGCCGCCGGGTGTCGCTGACGCCATCGAAAAGCCAGCCGCCACGAATGACGGTTGTACCTGAAACCGGCTCAGACCATTGTGAGTAGACAGGAGAAGCTGCCAACAGCAGGCAAAGCGTTAATGAACTGGCTATTCTTTGCATAAAAGTTTGCATGACAGGCCCTGAATAGTGCGGCAATCGCGCGTATTGCCCTTGAGGTTTTGGGTGCTGTGATTAATGTTTTTTCTCCAACACTCGCGAGAAAAACTCGTCCAGTGCCGGCACATAGGTTTCCCGGCTGATCCAGAATCCCGCATTGTGATCGCCCTGCATCTCGAGGAATGATTTGGGCTCGAGTGCGGACTCGAAAATGGTCCGGCCCATCCCGAACGGAATGATTTCATCGTGCCGGCTGTGCGCCACCAGCACCGGCACCTCAATCCGGGTGACGTATTCCCTGACGGGGTAGCGAATTCGCGTGATCAACCGCACAGGTAAAACCGGATAGAGCTGCTTGCCCATGTCCAGCCCCGAACTGAAGCAGGACTCGATAATGACTCCTGCCGGTTTCACGTCCGGCTGACTGGCCAGCCAGCCGCCAACGGCGCCACCCAGAGAGCGGCCGAAAATTACGATATCGCTCGGCGACACGCCCCGTTCCTTCACCAGGTAATCCCAACTTGCCCGGGCGTCCAGATAAGTGCCTTCCTCCCCCGGCTTGCCGCTGCTTTGGCCGTAGCCGCGGTAGTCCACGATCAGTACACCCAGTCCCAGGCGGTTGAAAATCAACACACTCTCCATGCGGTGAGAGATGTTGCCCGCATTGCCGTGGAAGAACAGCAGCGTGCCGCGGGCGCGGTCGTTATCGGTGGGGATGAACCAGCCATGCAGACGTTCGCCGTCGTCGGTATCGATCCAGGCATCTTGGTAGTCGAATCCGAGTGATTCTGGTGTCGTTTCGAGTTCACGACCCGGCATGTGCGGAAGAAACACCAGGCGATTCTGCAACAGGTACAGCATCAGGCTGAAACCGGTGTACAGCAGGAAACCGAAAGCGATGAAAACGAGCAGGGTGCGCATGATTTAATGATGAAATCACTTTTGCGGCACAAATTCCAATCAAATGCTATGATACACAAAGATATTGCATATCAAGCACATATGGAGCAGGTGCCCGAAACACGACAGGGATCAAACGGAAGTGTATGTTTTTATTGCTTTAGTTCAACTTTGAACAAAGGCGAGGAGAGCGGACTGGAGCGGGAGAACAGGAAGTATCCCGGGAGTTCAGGAGGCCTTCAAAATGAAGATGTTGATCTTTCTGATCGTTCTGGCAGCGGTAGCTACCGTGGTGCTGTGGCGAGTACGCAAAGCCGATGCTGAAAGGGATCTTGCCCACCGCAAGGCAATGAAGCAAAAGAAGCAGCAACGTAAAGAAACCATCACTCCCGAAGATCACGTGAAATGGCCCGTGATCATTCACCCTGCGGGTAAGGGCGCCGTCGAGGAAGAAGAAATTCCGGAACCGGCGATGACCGCAATCAAGTTTGACCCGGTAGACCACCCCAGCGTACAGCCCTGATTACCTGGTGTAACGCGCCGTTGAGCGGAACTGATCCGCTCAGCGCGCTTGCGACTTGATTTCCTCGATGTAGTCCACCCACTTTTCGCTTTCTTCGCTGGGCGTCCAGACTGCGTACAAGTCTTTAGCCGCTTCATCCTCATCGACTTTCTCAATCACAACACGATACAGGTAAGTCATTGCGGACGCGCGGTAGTTGGCCGCGCACTGCACCAGCACGTGATCATCCCGGTGCGCCTCCATGGCCTGGGTAAATGTCTTGAAGTCCTGCGCTTCCGGATCATCCCATTCGACCGGTACATTGATCCATTCAATGCCCTGCCCGGCGAGCTTCTTTTGCTGGCCTTTCGGGGGATTGTCTCGCAGGTCGATGACGACGGTGACGCCCTCCGACTTGATGTCGTCAAGTCCATCGTCGACGAAGTGGCCACCGGTCACCAGGCGGTCGTCTATCCGATGGTAATTCATCACCGAACCCGAGTGCGGGTCGTGGTGGTGTGCTGCCGGCACTCCACTGGTTGCAGTAATCAGGGCGGACGCCACTGCGGCGAGTACAAATGTTCTGTTTTTCATATCAGACAATTCCCGGTTTCAGTTTTTCCTGGATGTGGTGAAGCAACTCCGGGTCATCGGCATGTTGAGCATCTGCGATCATCGGCAACGCCGGCCAGCCATTGTCGACCCATTCGCGCCCGGCGAACGTACGGATACCTTCATAACGGGGTATCACGTGGTAGTGAACATGATGATCTACCATCATCAGCATCAGGTAATTCATGATCTGGTGGTTGAAAGCCGTTTTGATGGTTCCTTCGATGGCCCTGACCAATTCGGCCAGGTCTTTTAATTCTTGCTCGGTAACCTCGGAAAATTTCCCGGCATGGCGATTAAGCGACAGGACGCCAGCCCCCAGCGTGGGCTGGCCTGGCCGCACAGACCAGGTCCAGCAGTGGTTTTCCAGTACTTTCAGCTCCTCCACGCGGAACTTGTCCCTGAATTCGTCCAGTGTCCTCGTTTCTGTCATCGTTGTTTCTCCTCAGGGGTTGGCAGCCATGGCAGTATCCAGCATCTCGATCAACTGCTCGCGGGTGTAACTGTATTTCTGCCGCTGGTTAAGCTGGACCATTTCTTCCATGGCTTTGGCAACCGTAATCTGGGCCTGGCGCTCGTTGGGTACAACCATGTAGCGGCGCTTCGGGTTGTCATCGAACAGCGCATGGAGCGCGGCTTCGGCAACTTCCACCGGGTCACCGCCGCTAGGCTCGTCACTGTTAACCCAACCCATCATCCGCTCGAGATCTTCCTTGTACAGTGAACCCTCTGGAGTCGTGCCGCGCGCCTTCATCCGGCGGGCGATGTTCTTGCCGATGTCTGACTGGTAGTTACCCGGCTCGATGACGCTCACTTTCACTTCGAATCGCTCCATCTCGACAGCCAGTGAGTCAGTGAAGGCCTCCATTGCATGCTTGCTCATGCTGTAAGGCCCGAACAGTGTGCCGGAGAGAATTCCGGAGATGGAGCCGGTGGTGGTAATGCGTCCCCTGGACTCGATAATCAGTGGCGCAAATGCCTTGGTAACCCGGTAGGGGCCGTAAATATTGACATCCATCTGGAAATTGAAATCTTCTTCATCCACTTCCACCAGCGGTGCGATCACCGCGACCCCCGCGTTATTGACCAGTCCGTACAGTCCGCGGCCAGCTTCCGAGATGGTCTTGACCGCTGCATCTATGTCTTCCTGCTTCGTTACATCCAGCCTTACTGCCTGGATGTTTTCAATGGCGTTCAGCTCCGCAATGTCTTTGTCCTTGCGGGCGCCGGCATAGACAAAATGCCCTTTGGAAGCCAGCAACTCGGCCATAGCACGGCCCAGGCCGGTGCTGGCTCCGGTGATTAATATAGCCTTCTGCGCCTGTGGGGCGGCGCCGGACTGGACCTCAGCATCGGCGGCGCCGATGGAACAAAAAACAAGGATTAAGGTGATCAGTATAGAGTGTCGCATTTAATGCCGTTCTCCGGTTGCAGAAAATTCAGATCGCCAAGCATACCAGTCCTGTGTGAATTCCATCACACTTTGCTGGAGCCTGCATTTGCCCCGTACCCGCCCAGCAGCAAGATTGGGCTTCTCAACCTGTTTCCTGTTCTTTAATGTATTTTCAACATCAATATCAGTTGCTTGCCATCAATTCCTGTTATTATGCATCTGTGCTATTTAATTTAACGCTGGGTTGGGGAACAAAAAAAGGGAGTAGGCCTTTCTGATTTGAAAGGGGATTTGTGATGAGAGAAGTGGTCAAATTTCCGGTTTTGCCGGCAATCTCCGGAATCGACTTTTCCGGTCCGGCGGACGTTTGCAGCCTGGTCAGGGAAAGGTTCAGGTCCATGTTCGGTGTCCAGGAAGATGCATTCATTGGTGCCTACATGCAAGCCACCGAGGACTTCTTCGAAGGCCGCTTCCCGGAATACCAGCCCATGGATACGGCATACCACGACATCAGCCATACGTTGCAGGCGACGCTTTGCCTTTCTGAGCTCCTGAGCAATCGGCATTATGAACAAACAGAGCCGCAAATAGGCGTTCATGATTTTAAACGCACACTGCTGGCCATCCTCTTTCATGACATCGGCTATCTTAAAACGCGTGACGACACCGAGGGCACCGGCGCGAAGTACACCAATGTTCACGAGAAGCGATCCAGCAAAGTGGCGCGTGAGTATTTGCAGGGGCGTGGTTGGCCGGAAGACGACATTGTGTTCGTTCAGAACCTGATCAGTGCCACCGGGCCGCTCGCCGATCTCACGGAAATTTCGTTCCGCGGGGAAATTGAGCGTGCTATGGGTCAGGCGGTCTGCTCCGCTGATTACGTCGGGCAGATGAGCGATCCTTCGTATCCGGACAAGCTCGCCGTTCTTTTCGAGGAATTCGAAGAATGCTTCCGTTACCAGGGGCTGCCGCGCAGCGAGTGGCCGTTCCCCAGTTACGAGGCCCTGTTGCGAGGCACGCCGGATTTCTGGTCACGGTTCGTTCACTACAAGATGAACGTTGAGTGCGCCAGGGCCTGGGAATACCTGGAGCATCCTGTGATTGGCGAAAACCCTTACCTGGAATCCATCGAGCACAACATGGCCATCATCAGGGGTCGCATCAGTCAATTGGACTCCCAATCATCACATACCGGGTAAATATTCAAGGTCCAGGCAAACTTTCAGCCCATGTGCAGCAGCAGACCATGTCGTTCTCGTCACTGCTTTTCAACGACGTTTAACCGGTGACCAGGCAACGCCGTCCGGGCTGGACTGAACTTCCACCCGGGCGATCGTTTCGCCGGTCTCCAGGTTGAGCACCAGTAGCGAGTCGTCGTTGCGTACCGTGACGAAGGCGTGGACGTTGTCAGGGTGCGGGAACACGCCGGCGGTGGATGGCTGGTCCACCCGCGTCAGGCCCAGCGGAATGTGCTTAATGATGCTCTGGGCGGCCACATCACCCACCATGAGAGTGCCGCTGCGGGCGTGCGGCACCAACACATATTTGCCATTCGGGGTGAATTCAACCCGGTAAGGGAAGCCCGGGGATGGCAGCGTCTTGACGACCTGCAGGCTGTCCGTGTCGATGATTGAGACGGTATCCTCGGCCCGGTTCCCTGCCCATAGCCAGCGGTCGTCGGGCGATACACCGACCCCTTCACATTCATCGCCAGTGTCGATATCGGTGACCTTGTTTCCACTGGGGAAATCGAACACGCTGATGCTGCCGCTACCGCCCATATTGGATGAATACAGGCGCTTCTGATCATTAGACAGGGACAGCATGTGCGACCCTTGTTTTCCGGTCTCGAAAACACGCTCTATCTCACCGCTATCCACATTGACCAGTAGTAGCGCCTGGTTGGCCTCAGTGGTGCAAACCACCTGGCTCTCGTTCACCCACTGAATGTCGTGGGGCATGCTGAAGTCACCGAGGTCGATGGTTTTGAGAACCTCGCCACCGGGCAATGCAATCAGGCTGAGTGTTTTTTGCGGTCCACCGCCGCGCTGGTTGTAGTTGGTGACGATGACCCGCTTGCCGTTTGGCGAAACAGCGGCTTCGTGCGGTCCGCCTACTACCGGAACATGTTTGTAGGCTTCCATGGTCGCCAGATCGACCAGGGTGACCGTATCGGAAGCCTGGTTCACGACAACCACGGTTCCCGTCAGTCGCACGGTTTCGTTGTCTGCAGAGGCTATACCTGGCTTGAGGGCAAAGAGAAACAGCAAGGCAAGAAACGCCGGGTGGTTGGTGAGGCAAAATTTCATCATGAGATCTCCGCAATACCCGGACAGCATAATAGCATCAGCGCTCACGAGGTCCGGGCTGCAGATGAAATCACGGGGCAATTTGCCCCGTGTTCCGGTTTTGTTACTTTACTCTCGGTGCTCGAATTACGGGAATTCGTATGATCCCACGTCACAGGCAGAATCCCTGTCCACCCCGCGCTGGTCGGTCGCCGGACAGGCGGCATGTTCTGCCGAATCGATCGCGGGACTGCCCGGGAGCAGGGCGTGTGTTTGCGTCGGCCCGCCATTGTCGGCCAGTGGCGCCAGGCCGGCATCGGCAACCACCTGATCGCTTGCCACCGGGGCGCAGGTGCCGTCGGTGTAAACGCTGTTGCCCCGTGAATTGATTGCGACTGGACCCGGACCAAACGGCGCCAGGAAACAACCAAAGTCACCATTGCTGGCTATGATGGTGTTGTGCAGGTTTAGTGTTGCAGGTGCTGCGCCAAACGTGCCCAGGAAGAAACCACCGGCTGTTCCCGGTGGAGCCGAATTCCCGGTAACCGTGCTGTTGGATACGTTCACAACTCCGTCAGTGCTGAAAACCGCGCCACCATGCCACGGCGTGGAAACATTGCCGCTGATGGTGCTGTTGTCGATGCTTACATTACCCAGTGTGCGCAATCCGCCGCCGACATCCATCGCCAGGTTGTTACTGATGGTGCTGCGCTCGATGTTGACGGTGCTGTTGAAGAATGAATAAATGCCGCCGGCAGCAAAGCCGGACGAGTTGTTGGAGACCGTGCTGTCGACCAGGTTCAGGACAGACCCTTCTCCATTGTAAATCCCACCACCGCCTTGCCAGAAATCACCGCTGTCGGTCGCCATCAGGTTGTTGGTCACCGTGACATGGTCAAGGGTCAGTTCACCGTTATTGATGATGGCGCCTCCCAGCTGGAAGCCGAAACCATGGGTCATCACCAGGTGCCGGACCGTAATATCTGCGCCTGGGTCAGCGATAAGGATGCGATCAGACCCTCCGCCATCCAGAACGATACCCGGGGCGTCGACCGCATCGACTGTGAATTGGTTGCCGGTGACCAGCGGCCCACTGGTGAGCGCTATGGTTCCGCCTGCCAGGGCGGGATCAAACAGGATGGTTCCACCGCTGAGCACGGTGTTAAATGCCTGCCGCAAGGAACCCGGGCCGGAATCGTCGAGGTTGGTCACAATTTTCGGAAACTGCACCAGTCGCACCTGGTCCAGCATCAGGTAGCCGCTGGCTGACCCGCCGTCGGGCAGGGCGAAGCCGTAGCCCCATACTTCGTTCAATGTCAGTCCGTCATCCGGTGCGCCATCTGGCTGTTCGGAGCTGCGTCCAAAATCTTCAAATGCCACCTCAACCAACTGCCAGCCTTCGAAATCGTCCACGAAGCTGCTTGCAAACCGTTCGGCCGTATCAGGGCCCTGGTAGACACGGACGTAATCGATGGCCGTCACTTGCGGAAACACCAGTTCGTCACTGACCTCCCCGCCGAAGTTCCCGCCGACTGCCTGGTTCAGTAACATGAACACCGGGTCATTGAACACCCACTGGTTGGGTGCGACATCCGCCGGCGCCGCCGTGTGATAGAGAATGCCGTCGACATACCACTTGATCAGGTCGGGTTGCCACTCGATCGCGAAGGTGTGGTAATCGTTGGAAGCCGGTTCGCCGAAGTCAAAGATGTCTCCATAGGACTGACCGCCGGAATAACCCGGTCCGTGTATCGTGCCGAAAATCTCGTTGGGCAGCCGGCTGACATATTCCATGAAGTCGATTTCACCGGTTTGCGGCCAGCCGACCTGGCCGATATCTGTGCCGAGGCTCCAGAAGGCCGGCCACAGACCATCCTCGCCATCCGGCAGCAGGATGCGTGCCTCGATGCGGCCGTAGGCAAACTCGGCCCTGCGCTGAGACAGCAGGCGTGCTGACGTGTACTCGCAGGGACCGTAATAACACTGGAGTGAGCCGTCGGCTTCAGCAGTGGTAATCAGCAGGTTGCCGTTGCCATCAGTGGCGGCGTTTTCCGTGCTGTCGGTGTAATACTGCAATTCATCATTTCCCCAGCCCGGAATGCCGTTAACCGTGCCATCGCCGATCTCGTAACCCCAGTGTGCGGGGTTCGGTGGGGTGCCTGCCGGTTCATTGAATTCATCACTCCAGACCATGGTCCACCCGGCCGGTCCGGGATCTGCTGCCCGGTTGTCCAGCAGCTGGACGGTGATGGTGTCGCCTGTATTCTGGCCGTAGTACCAGAAACTCAATCCGTCAGCCGAACTCCAGTCCTGGCCGATGGCGAAATCACGCCTGAAGGAGGCGCCCTGAGCACCGGCAGATATGGGTTGTCCGTCAAAGGTCCAGCCATTGACAGGTGCGCTGTCCGGGTCGCAGGGTAACCCCGTATCCGCGAATTTGAAGTGGAATACCAGGTCCATTTCGCCATCATTGTTCACGTCTTCCTCATGACGTCGCGCGGTACCGGTCTTTTTGTCCCTATGGCTTTCATAGGCATCGCCCAGGCTGACCGTGGTGTGGTCGACTTGAGTCGCGTCGAACGTGTCCGTGCTGTAGAGGACAACGGGAACCACACCGTTACCCTTGTTACAGATTCGACCTTTCACATCGGCATCCACCATTAGCGGAATGGTCGCCTCCAGGACGCGTTCCCAGTCGCCCTGGCCCGGCAGTGCATCGGGATCTCCGGAAGCAATTTCCGGATTGTCCAGCAATACATTGCCATGCGCTGCCCACAGGTATGGGTAGGTTTCAAAGTCGTCCAGCAGGCTGGCATCAAAGGATTCGTCGTCGACAATTGTGCCGGTAGCCTGGGCAAAGGCAGCGGTGACATCAACGGCGTTGGCCAGCCGCAGAATGACTCGCTTGTCGCCGGTGTACTTGTTGTTGTCGAAGGTTTCAAAGTCGAAGGATTGCTCCGTCTCTCCTCCATTGACGAAAGTCAAGGTGCCGGAGGCGGGTGTGTAGTCCCGGCCAGGTGTCGCGCTGCCGGGCTCCATGTAGAAGTCGATGGAAACCTCGGCCGGGTCTTCGGCCAGCATTTCGCGGTTCAGCTTAACGATTATGTCGCTGCTTGTGCCTTCGGGCGTGTCGTAATTACCGCTGGAGAATGACACGGTCAGCTCCGGTATCTGGGCCTCACCATAGATGGCAATGTTGTCCAGGAAGTAGGTCAGTTCGGCACCGGTGGCGAGTGTACCGAGCGCCCAGCCATTGACTTCCGTTAGCGTGAATCCGTCATTGGGTGCACCGTTGCCGATTTCCTTGCGACTGAACGAAGCAAAGGGAAATTCAAATAATAGCCAGCCACTGAAATTGTCGATGATTTCGACAGTCCACCGTTCAGCATCGTCAGTGGTAGAGCCGGGGTTGCGATTGTCGAGAATATCGAAGAACAGGGTGTTATTGGTATTCAGGCCATATAACCATAAGCTTACTCCTTCCGAACCGCTCCAATCCTGGGTTACCCACATGTCTGCCGTGGCGTTCTGAAAGCGCTGCAGTACTCCGCCGAAAGCTGTGACATTGGCGTCGAATTGCAGTGCGGAATTTCCGTCATCACCGATCTCATCGGCGGGAGGGTTGCTGGTGGTTGTCATTGCAACCGGGCTACCGTCGCTGAAAAGCGAATAGCCAATTTCAATGCCGTTTCCATCAGTGCCTGCAGGAAGGCCAGATTCAAAATCTTCGATAATCGTGGGGTCGACAGCGGCAACATCCGTCACCAGGCCGAGCGTTAATACAGAAAACAGAACGACTTTGTAAAAATTTCTCATTTTATGACCTTTGCCAAATTGTGGTGATTGCGACGGCATCAGCAGTGGGTAGCGGCTATTTCCCATGCTCCGCAAGGGCATTGATGCCAGTTGACGAACTAATATAAAAGAAAACGAAATCAAATGAAAGCGCTTACATTTTGTATTAACCGGGAACTATCTGGAAGAGAACGGATGAACTATTCAGGCCTCTAGCTGATCGAAAAACCGTGAAGCCTGCGCGGCGGGCCGGGCCATGCATCGGCGCAGATAGGCTTCCAGCCTGCCTTCCATCGGCAACAGGCCTGCCTGGACACCTATTCTCAATGAATATGCCGCACAAATATCGGCGAGGGTAAATTCATCACAGATGTAACCGGCCGCCGGCATGCTTTCGGCGAAGGTTTTGAGTCGCCTTTGCAAAGAATCGCTCCAGAGCTCTTGCCAGGCCTCGTCGATGAAACCGGCCCTGGACAGGTAATAAAGCACGGCAGGCATTTCCAGCGTACTGGACGAGGTGCTCATCGACTGCCAGAAGAGCTCCCGGGTTTCCCGATCCTGTGGGATCAGCCCGGCTTCCGGGTGGCGCTCGGCAAGCATGACGCAGATAGCCGTCGATTCGACCAGGAGTTTGCCGGTCACTTCGGCGGTTGGAATTTGCTCATAAGGGTTCATCTGGCGGTAGGCGTCGGTCTTGTGATCACCGGGCCTGATCCGTTCTTCTTCGATCTGGTAGCCAAGCTCATTGGCCGTCCAGCGGACCTTGCCACTGCGGTCCACATCCGCAAAGGACCAGAGTTTGATATGTCTGTTCATGGGGGCCTCCCGTTCATTCTTATCAACCGCTCACCGAGTCCGGGGTCGTGATCTGCGACCGTTCGGTAATATCCCTGACGAAGCGGAGTATCTGCTTGGAAGTATAACGGCGCGCGGGCTCCAGTTGTCCCTCATTGGTGGTTCCGATGACCTTGCCCTCAGGATCGTAAAATATGGCTACCGGTATCCCCCTGGACAGCGTTACGCCAAGCTCTTTTGCCAGGTCTGCATTCTGATTGAACTTGCCCACGTCGACATTCACGAAAAAGAAACGATCATCAGTGTATTGCTTCACATCCTCGCTTTTCAGCCGGCGGTGCAGGTTACGGCAGTCCAGGCACCAGTTGGCGCCGAAGGTGATCATCAGGAATTTTTGTTCGCTGGCGGCCACCATGCGGGCCGTTGCCACCTCCGTGCGGGCGTCAGCGTTAGCGTCATAAGGCGGGGGTTCGCCATCCGCCTCCTCCCCTGGCAATAGGTGTGGTCCGAACAGGTCCTCTGTCAATTCAAGGTTTTCCGCGCGCAGTTCAGACAGCAGTTCATTCTGCGCATTGAGGCGTTCGCGACTGACCGTTGCATAGCCCGCAAGCCACAGTGCGGAGTGATAAATCACCACGCCCGTCAAAAGGCCACCAACAAAACCCGGCCAGGAAAGGTACTTGTTAATAAGTTTCTCCTCCTTTTGTGGAGAACGATCAAAGTTGATACTTAATTATTGCAGAATTTTTAATGCGCGCAGACAGCCTATAATTATCAGTAACTTAAGGGTGGTTTTATTGCAGAATCGAGAGTCATGTGCTAAACCTTAGTTTGAGTGTCCGGTATATAGGTGCCCCGGTGGTGAAAATTATGAAAATTCGAGTTGTACTGATCAGCGTATTTTTGGCCAGCCTGTTTACCGCCAATGCGATCGCCTGCGGTGACAGCCTGTACCGGGTAGGAAAGGGGGTCTCCTACCGGGTTTACACTGCTCCCCTGCCGGGCAGCGTGTTGGTATATGGGCAGTCAGAGGGCGCCAGGCAATTGGCTGAAGCGCTGGCGCAATCCGGCCATGGAGTTCGCCTGGTGGATAACCAGGTGGAGCTCGCCGCTGAACTTGAAAGTGGCACCTACGACGTCGTGATCGCTCCCTACAGTGAACATGATTCCGTTGAAGCCAGCGCTGGCAATATCGATTCGCTACAAACAACTTATCTGCCGGTAGCGATGGACAAAAACGAAGCACAGGCCGCAAACCAGCAATATGAAAAAGTGATGGTGGCCGACGAGGACGAGATCAAGCACTACCTCAAAGCGATTCATAAATCGCTGAAGAGAAAAACATAAGAATTCACCCCGCTGTGCGGGTGGCAATTTGGGGAGACAGGGTTGAGGAGTCTTTTCTATACAAAGCAGGCGCGCTTCTTTTGGCTCGGCCTGCTTTGTGTTTTTCTGGCCGGACCAGCGTGGGCGCAAAGCCAGGAAAAGGGCGACGCTTCACTACGGATCGAGTACCAGTACATCCGCACCGGTGATTTTAAAGACGACAACCTGACGTTTGATTACTGGACCACGGATTCGCATATTGCTTTGTTGTCCGGGGATTATGCGATTACGGATCGCTGGGCTGTCTATGCGGCGATTCCTTATGTGCAGAAGCGCTTCAATGCGGCTCCCAATGATCCTTTCGGTGGCGATCCGCACAATCCGAACGATCCCTGGTGGATCGATTTCGTGCCTCCGGATAAGCGCTTCATCGACGACGAAAAATTTCATGGCGGCCTGCAGGACATGTCTTTCGGGGTGAGCTACCTGGCGTTGGACGGACCACTGGTGCTCGCGCCTTACATCGGTTACGGCTGGCCAACCACCAACTACCCCTTCTATGCCAAGGCGGCTATCGGCCAGAACTTGTGGACTCTTCCCGTTGGCGTATCGGCCACCTGGATCCCCTACTTTTCGGACTGGCAGTTCGACGGCAATCTCGCTTACGTATTCTCGGAAAAACCACTGGATGTCAATGTCGACTACTGGCTGGCTTACTTATCCGGTCGCTACTGGATCAAACCACAGTTCGCGATGAACATCTTCTTTTCCGCCAAGTGGATCCGGGATGGTCTCGTGATGCCCTGGGACTTCACGGACGATCCTTTCTACGGCAATTACCCAGGCGATTTCGACACCATCGAGTGGTGGCAGCATGACCGCCTGGTCAGGCACCGTTTCGTCAACATGGGGATCGGTTTCGACTATTTCATGAACGATAAATACCTGCTGTCCGGTACCTATTTCCAGTCCATCTGGTTTGAGCAGACCAATGAAGTTGACCGGGCGTTCACCCTGGCCCTGACCCGCTACTGGGGAGCTGAATAACTATAGTTTGACGCCGAATTCTGCCAGCGTGGCCGGCAGGCGTTCCCGCAACTCGGCGCGGCGTTCTTCAAAGTGCTCCAGGATATCCAGGTAGTCCGGTTCGCCGGCGAAGCGTTGCAGGCAAAACATATCCCGAAGTGCCGGATCCCAGGGTAGCCGAGCGGTTTCTTTCATCCGGACCAGGAGTTGCAGAGCCTCTTCATCGCGGTCCAGTATGGCCAGAACGCATCCTTTGTACAGGGCTATCCAGTAGATGTCGCCCCACCAGGGGCCGTTATAAGACCACTGGGCAAGTGAATAGGCAAGCTCGTTTGTTTCACTTTCACCCAATCCTGCGAGGGCGTTAGTCAATGTGAACAAACCCTCGATGTCAGCGACAGAACGTGCCTGGTCATTGAGTACCGAGTCCGGCAGACCGGTCGAGCTCAAAATGTGGATGGCTGATTCAAACTGCCCGGTGGCCTGGTACGCGAAAGCCAGCAGGTAGCGCACATCGATGTCCTCCGGTACTTCGATCATCTGGAATTCGGCAACGTCAATCAGGTCGGTGTAGCGGCGCATCCGGAACAGCAAGCCAATGCCGGGTTCGGTTTCCAGGCTCAATGCAGTCTCAAAATCACCGATGGATGCATACAATTCAGCCAGTTTTTCCACGTGATCGGGATTGCCGGGCTCAAGATTACGGGCACGAATGGTCCAGGCGATCGCCTGGTCCACTTCACCGATCAGCTCTTTCAGCCAGCCAATCGCCCGGTAGGATTCAGCATCATTAAACAACTCCTGAATCCTTTCAATGACGGGAGGAACTTCTTCTGCCCGCCCGAATTTTCCCAGGAAATCACCCAGCGCGGCATAGCGTGCCAGGGATAACGGGTCAAATTCCAGGGCGCGTCGATAGAGTTGGGCCAGGTCGCCGACCTCTGCCTCAAGCTGTTCGTAGCCCAACTGCAGAAGATTGGCAAAGTTGGTCAGCGCATCAGGGTTGTTGGGATTGAGTTTAACGGCGCGCTCGAATGCGGTGCGGGCATCCGGCAAGCCACGAGCCCAGTAGAATTCCCCCAGGGTGTTTTGCACCTCTGACAGGTTCGGATCCAGCGACAGCGCTTTGAAGATCGGGGCTTCGGCAGCCTCGATATCACCCAGGTAAAGCAGGGCGCCGGCCAGGCGACTGTGGGTCAGGGCCGATTCGGGATCGGCTTCGGTGGCCTCCCGGTACAGCCGAACGGCTTCCAGCAGTGTCTTCTCATCCCTCACTTGCCGATCGCGGACTTTCTGATCGTAGTGGCGCGCCAGCAGCATCAGTTCGTTGGCCGTGGCATCGAGCGTTGCAGGATCGGCAATTTCCAGCTCAGAATCAGGCAATACTAATGAAGCCACCTTCTCGACAATCGCCTGTTGCACACTGATTAATTCATTCGGTCCCCGCTCGTACACTTCGGACCAGATTGCAAGGCCGCTGCTGCCTTCGATCAGCTGTACCGAAACGCGCAATTTGTTGCCCTGGCGGCGAAGGCTGCCCTCGACCAGGTTGGCCACACCCAGTTTTGTGGATATTGTTAATGCGTCCAACCGCTGGTCGCGAGCCGAGATAGAGGACGAACGTGCCGCGATTCGCAAGCCTGAAACCCGTCCGAGCTGATCGCGCAATTCGTCACTCAGGCCGTCACCCAAATAGGCGTCATCGAGGGCCAGCCCGGCGCTGTCAAAAGGCAGTACTGCAATACTATTGGGAGCCAGGGAGATGACCCCGGGGTTCGTGCCCTGGGATTGAAGAGCCGGTTTGATCAAGAAAAATAACCCGGCGGTTCCTGCCACCAGTAATACCATCGAGGCCGCGATGCTGGCTTTGCCGCGCTTGCTGGCAATGGTGGTGCGTTGCAGCCCTTCGGAGGTCAGATCGAATGTCCAGGCGAGGAACATCGCCACCGGAAAGCCCACCACGAAGCCGATCACGGACAGGGTCGCAACCCACTGTGGCAGGAACAACTGCTCGACCACGGTGACAGCCACTTCGGTGACTCCCCAGGCTACCGCGCCGTATATAGCGGCAGTCTGGACCACCTTACGCCTCCGAAGTTCTGCAAAGATCGACTTTGCCGACATGGTCAGGCCTGGAGTAATTGCTTGAGCATTATTAACAGCATAGTCGAACGTGACTTCCTGTTCTGCACGCGGTCAGGTCAAAGCGAGACGTTGAACTCGGCGAGCGTGGTGGGCAGGCGTTCGCGCAATGCTTTTCGCCGCGCCTCCACCAGCCCCAGGATTTCCTGGTAGCGGGGCTCTTCGGCGAAGGACTCAAGGCAGGGCGAGTCCATAAGAACAGGACGGACAGGCAGCCGGACGCTGCCTCGCACATGAGTCAATCGATCCAGGGCCGCGGCATGATTTCCCGCCACAGCCATTGCACAGGCCATATTCACGCTCTGCCACCAGTCTTTGTTGACTGGATGAGACTTGGTGATCCAGAAGCGGGCTAATCCCTGCGCCACTTCTGTTTCACCGGCGCCATATGCTGCGTTCATCAGCGTCGAGAACCCCTCCATGTCGGTACTGGCGCGTACTTCCAGGAGCACGGAATCCGGTAGCCCGGTCGATTTAAGTATGCGCAAGGCGGCTTCGAACTGGCCGGTCGCGTTGTAACCGAATGCCAGCAGGTAGCGCAGTACGACGTCGTGAGGCTCGTCGATCATTAGCAGCTCGGCCGTGTCGATCAATTCCTGGTATCGCCTCATCCTGTATAGCAATCCGACACCAGGCTCCGGTTCGAGCTCCAGACCGGTTTCGAAATCCCCAATGATGACGTAAAGCTCAGCCAGTCTTTGGTTATGATCACCATTGTTGGGCTCTGCGTCGCGCGCCATTATCGTCCAGGCGATCGCCCGGTCGACCTCGCCAGCCATTTCGTGGAGCAAACCGATCAACCGCCAGGCTGCCGGGCCATCGAACAAGGCCTCCACCTGCCGGGCAACGTCCAATGTCTTTTCCGGTGTCCGTTCGATACCCAGGTAACTGCCCAATGCGCCGTATCGGGACAGGGACAGGCGGTCTACTTCAATCGCCCGTCGTAGCAGTTCTTCCGGACCCTCGGTCTCGCCCTGCATCCAGGCCCAGTTGGCGTAAGACTGCAAGGCGTCCGGGTTGTTCGGGTTCAGTTCGACCGCCTTCCTGAACGGCTCGCCCGCTCCGGGGATGCCGCGGACCCAGTAGTAAAGGCCCAGCGTGTACTGCACGTCGGACAACTCCGAATTCAGCGACAGCGCCCGGAAAATTGGTGTTTCGGCAGCTTCCAGTTCGCCACTGTACAGCAGGGCGCCCGCCAGGCGGCTATGGGCCAGCGCCGAATCCGGGTCCGCTTCCGTCGCTTCACGGTACAGCCTGATGGCTTCCTGCAGAATTGCATAATCCACTTCCGGTTTATCCCGCACGATGCTTTCGTAGTGCCTTGCCAGCAACATCAGTTCGTTGGCGGTGACATTTTGTGTGGCCGGTTGGGCGACGAAATCTTTAGCTCCGGGTAATACCTCCCGGACGATTCGCTCAGTGATGGTTTGTTGTAGCGTCAGCAATTCTCCCGGGCCGCGATCGAAGGTCTCCGACCAGAGTGAAAGTCCGGTTCGGCCTTCAATCAGTTGAACCGACACGCGCAGCTTGTTTCCACGTTGGCTCAGGCGTCCCTCGACCAGCATCGCCACGCCAAGTTGCTCCCCCATAGACCTGGCGTCATCCGACCGTTTCAGGACAGCGATCGACGACGATCTTGCGGCGACGCGCAGTCCTGAAATACGCCCCAGCTGGTCCCGTAGTTCATCGCTAAGGCCGCCGCCCAGGTAAGCATCCGTGGATTCCAGCAAGGCGCTGTCGAACG
The DNA here is from genome assembly GCA_029859645.1 of Lysobacterales bacterium. Classification (GTDB taxonomy): domain Bacteria; phylum Pseudomonadota; class Gammaproteobacteria; order Xanthomonadales; family SZUA-36; genus JAHEFT01. The sequence continues at coordinate 27,347 of JAOUCS010000017.1, forward strand.
GCAGGACAGCAACGCTGTTCGGAACGATCGAAATGGATTCCGGACCTGTCTCCTGGGATTGCAGTACTGGCCTGATCAGGAAAAACAGCCCGGCCGTGCCGGCAATCAGCAGCACCAGTGACGCTGCGATGCTGGCCTTTCCGCGGCCACTGGACACCGTGGTGCGCTGTATTCCCTGGGTGGTCAGGTCAAATGTCCAGGCGAGGAACATCGCGACTGGAAACCCAACTACAAAACCGATCACGGCCAGTGTGGCTACCCACTGGGGCAGGAACAGCTGCTCGACAACGGTGACGGTTACCTCGGTGACACCCCATGCCACGGCGCCATAGATGGCGGCGGTCTGGAAAACCTTGCGCTTGCGCAACTCGCTGAAAAACGACTTATCCGGCATGGGTTAACGATGTAGGCTTGTTGAAGGGCATTATGCAAAGGATAGACCAAACCACGGCAATCAACACAGGCGCCAGGCGGGTTCGTATACACTGAACAGATGGCAAACAGACAGAGCAGACATTTTTTGCTAGCAGTTATCTTCGGCCTTGCAAGTATAGCCAGCGACCGGGCGACCGCGGGAAAAACAGATATTGAATGGTTAACCGGTCATTGGTGCGCCGGTGAGGGCAATCAGATCGTCGAGGAATACTGGTTGCCTCCGCATGAAGGTGTTGCCATCGGCATGGGCCGAACCAGATCAGCAGAAGCGACCGAGGGCTTTGAATACTTCCGTGTGGTTGATATTGACGGCATACAGAGTTACGTAGCGCAACCGGGTGGACGACCCCCTACTGTCTTCAAACGTACATCCGGTGGGAAAAGTTGGGTTCGTTTTGAGAATCCTGACCATGATTTCCCACAAGGAATTGAGTATCGACGTGAAGGTGCTGGCTTGCATGCCATTGTTTCCGGAGCGGGTGATGATGGTGCTGAAAGGGTGATTCGATTTGACTACAGCCCCTGTGATTCACTCGCTCCGGTAAACGCCGATGCAGAGGTCGCCACCATCAAGGCTATCCGGGAAGAATCAAACCTGGCGATCGCCCGGCATGATGTGGAAGCCGTGGTTTCTTCGCTGGATGAGGACTACGTGATCACCATAAGCACTGGCGATATTCTGTATGGGCGCGAGCCGCAGGCTGCAAGTTGGGCTGACCATTTTGCCGAGTTTCGGGACGTGGTTTATGTGCGAACGCCAACGGACGTGACGATCAGCGACGCTTATCCCCTGGCGATCGAAAATGGAACCTGGAAAGGCTCCCGCACGACCCCGAATGGCCCGTTGAATAACAGCGGCAGTTACACCGCCAGCTGGCGGAAGGTGGATGGTACCTGGAAAATCCGCTCAGAATTGTTTGTCGGTCTCGCCTGTGAGGGCCCGGACTGCTGAGCCTCGGCTCATCGCGACGAAAGGCAGCATGGCCACCGAGCCGGATTGGGTTACGTCCTGCGCCTGCGCGGAAAACATTTCGGCGTTACAAATTTTCGATTCAATAATCCGGAGGAGGCGTGGCCCTGGCTCGGGGTGGTGACCAGAAGGGTTTGTCTTTTACCGTGCAACGGGCGACCTTCTGGTAGTGCCTCAACTCTTTTTCGTAATAGATTTCTGCCCAGATCTCACCTTGCAGGCAATCCGTGCGGATCATCGCCAGTGCGATGTTCGCCTTGACGGCCGGTGACCACATAGCCGAAGTCACGTAACCGATTTCCTTCTTTTTGCAGTTCCTGTCGCCATACAGGTACGATCCTTCGGCCGGTTTATTGCCTTCGATATCCAGCCGGGTCAGCGTGTATTTGGGGCCACGCTTTTTTTCTTCCAGCAGTGCCCTGCGGCCATTGAAATGGGGTTTGCTGAAATCCACCAGCCAGCCAAGGTTCAGTTCGAACGGGGTCTGATCGTGTTCGAAATGGACGGTTTTAAGCGCCTCATTGAACTCCATGTCCGGCATGATGAAGCCGGCCTCAAGTCGTGCCATGTTGGTGGCTGCTTCGCCGAACGGTTGAATGCCGTAATCTTCACCGGCCGAATACAGTTCATCCCAAAGCTCCAGCGCCAGTCCGGGACTGATCCACAGCTCATAACCCAGGTCGCCGGTGAAACCGGTGCGTGACACCATCAGCGTGTCGCCGTGGAAAGGAAAACGCAGGATATCGAACGGTTTTGCCTGTTCGATACCTTCCAGCCCCATTTCTTTCAGGACTGCGCAGGATGTTGGGCCCTGGAATGAAAGTGCAGCTATGTCGTCCGTCACGTCGAAAACATTGACTTCATCAAAACCGTAGGTGCTCATCCTCAGCCAGGCAATGCAGGAACTGCCGCAGGTCAGCATGAATTCATCGCTGGCCAGTTTGAAAATCGTGCCGTCATCGACCAGCCGGCCTTCGTCCGTGCACCATACGACGTAGGTGACCCGGTTGAGTTTCAGCTTGGTGATATCCCGGGTCACCATGCGGTTGAGCATGGCTTCGGCATCGCGTCCCTTGACCAGGTATTTCTGCATTGGGCAGATATCGTAGGTGGCGCATTGGTTGCGCACACAGAAGTATTCGTATTCTGCATCGTAGTAATACTCGGCGAACTTGTATCCGTTCCAGGCGGACCAGGCTTCACGGATGTTCAGAACGCTCGCCCGCGGATAGAACGGTGACAGCTTGAGGCGTTCGCCTGCGTAAGGGTCGTTTGTGCTCATCGCTTACTCATCGTAGAAATCGTCTTCCGGCACGGTGTTGGGCTTTTTCAGGTCCATCAGGATTTCCCTGGCTGCATTTGCGCCACAGGCGGATGAAACGCCACCACCGGGATGGGTGGAAGAGCCGCACATATACAGGTTTTTCACCGGCATCCGGTATTGTGCATAGCCGGGGAACGGGCGGTTAAACAGTAGCTGGTCGATGGTCAGCTCACCCTGGAAGATGTTGCCTTCGGTCAGACCGACTTCCTGCTCCAGATCATGCGGGGTGCGGACCTCCATGTGCACGATCAGGTCTTTGAAACCCGGGCTGTAACGTTCGATCTTGTCGACCACTGCCTGGCCAAAAGCGTCGCGTTCTTCCGGGGTCCATGGGCCCTCCGCCAGGGTGGGCGGACAGTACTGCACGAAATTGGACATCCAGTGCTTGCCAGGAGGCGCCACGGTGGGATCCCAGGCGGATGGAATCACCGATTCCACGAAGGGGTCCGGGGACCAGCGGCCGTGTTTCCAGGCATCGTAGGCGCGCTCCATGGTTTTCAGTGAGCCGGTGAATCCCTGGCCGCCCCGGTTGACGTAGCGGTTGTCCGGCACGCCGGTGAACTGCGGCATGCCGTCCAGCGCGATATTGACCTTGCCGGACGAGCCGCGGATTTTGAAGTTCTTCGCCTTTTCGTAGATGCCCGGCGGCAGGTCATTGCGGTCCATCACCCGGGTGAAGGTTCGTTTTGCGTCCAGATTTGAAACGACGATGCCGGCATTCAGTTCATCACCGTTCTCCAGCACAACGCCGCACGCCTCGCCGTCCTTGACCAGGATTTGCTGCACGCCCGAAGTCGTGCGGATTTCAGCACCATGTTCCCGGGCGGCGCTGGCCAGAGCTTCAGAAATGGCGCCCATGCCCCCACGGGCCAACCCCCATGCACCGATATTGCCATCGACATCGCCCATCACGTGGTGCAGCAGGATGTAGGCGGAGCCGGGCGAGTAGACGCCTAAGGCTGTGCCGATGATCCCCGGACTGGCCATCGCCGCCTTGATCAGGTCGTTTTCGAAATAGTCTTCCAGGAAATCGGCCGCGCTGATGGTAAAAAATCGAACGTATTCGTACATTTCCCGTTCACCCAGCGACCACATCTGTTTACCCAGGAACAGTAACTCCCGGATATCCCGCGGACGCATCGAAGTCGGGTCAGGTGGAGTACGCAACAGGGTTTTGCGGATGAACTGAGCATAGCGGGCCAGGTCCGCCTGGAAGCGGTGCATGGAGTCGGCATCATGCGGTGAGTGTCGCTTCAGTTCGAGGTGCGCTGCTTCTTCGCTGGGATAGTCAATCAGCGTCTGGCCGTCGTCGCCAAAATTCACGGTGCCAAGATAAGGCACGAGGATCAGGCCATGCCGCGTCAGATCCAGGTCCCGGTGAATCGACTGGCGCATCATGCTGCAGACATACGAGCAGTTTGAATACACCCAGCCTTCATGCAGTTCGAGTGATACGGCAGCACCACCAACGTGTGGATTTTTTTCCACGACTACCACGTCCAGCCCGGCCTTTGCCAGGTAGGCCGCCGTGGTCAGCCCGTTATGGCCGCCGCCGACGATGATCGCGTCATGCGTCTTTCCCGTCATCGCAGGATTTCCCTGGCGGCGTTGTGGCCCGGTGCGCCGGTCAGGTCGCCACCGGGATGGCAGCCTGCCCCGCACAGATACAATCCCGGCAAAGGCGTGCTGTATTGCGCAGCTTCGTAAGTCGGCCGCATCATCAGCATCTGGTCCAGGGCGAATTCGGCATGGTGCCAGTGGCCGCCACTGACACGATAGTCGCGTTCCAGTTCAGCAGGGGTCAGCAATTCAGCATGGATGATCTGGTCGCGAATGCCAGGCGCATATCCGGATAATCTCTCGATGATCCGCTCATACAGCGCAGCCTTCGCCTGCTTGTTCCAGCCGCCTTTGGGCCGGTAGGGAACGTACATGACATGGGCAGACAGCACATGCTTTTCTTGTGGAGCCAGCGAGGCGTCCTGCAGGCTGGGAATGACGATTTCCATCACCGGCTCCGGCGGGTACTCGCCGTATTTTGCGTGGTCGAAAGCAAATTCGATGTCATTCATTGTCGGCGCAATGAGTAATCTGCCATTAAGCCGGTCCAGGCCGGTGAATTCAGGCAAGCCGTTGAGCGCCAGGTGCAACTTCGCCACGAAGCCATCGCAGCGTAATCGACGGATGCGGTTGGTGAACTGAATTTCCAGGTTATCTATACCGGCCAGGCCGATAAACGTGGTTTTTGGGTCTGCCGATGAAACAACCCGGCTGGCATGGATGTGCTCGCCACCTGCAAGGATCACTCCTTCAGCAACAAGTCCGTCCTGCCCCGGATTAACCAGGATGCGGTCGACGGTGGTTCCAGTTCGAATCTCGACACCCGCTGCGCGGGCCGACGCCTGCAGGGCCTCGATCAGTGAGCCGGGCGTTCCACTCTGCCCCTGAGCCGTCCGGTAGAGCATCGGCAGCACCGCGTTATTGGGTGAGCGGGGTGCCATTTTTGAACCGATCAGCCCGTCCCAGCACAACACGGCCTTGAGCAATTCGCTGTCAAAGTTCTCGTCGACCAGGTCGCGCGCAGGCAGCGCGGCCACGCGCATGAATTCGCGCATATCGTCCTTGCCCAGCAGACGGAGTTTCAGCCCGATCCTGGCGAAAGTACTCATGTCTGACCACTTGCCAGGTGCCGCCCGGGGAATGGTTTTTAGCCAGAAAGGTTTCAGTGCATCGGCAAAGCGCCGCATTTGAGCGGCGAATCGGCGGTAGGCTTCCGCGTCGCCCTGCTCCACACCGGTCACGCTATGACCATCCACCGTCACGTGCCGGCCTTCCCGGCCCAGACCAGTGACGAGCGTTACGTTGGAGGAACCTTCAAAGCCATACCGCGCCAGCTTGAGGTCGCTGGCGATCCGGTCCGAAAAATGATTGACGACATGTGCCACGGAAGTCTTGAAGCCGGGGTGGAATTCGCGGTTTGCGGCGAGTCCGCCAGGTGCTTCAGCAGACTCCAGTAACAGTACTTTCTGACCAGCCCTTGCCAGGTAGGCCGCACAGACCAGGCCGTTGTGACCTGCGCCAATTATGATTGAGTCGTAGTCAGACAAGTTCTGATTATCGGTTGTTAAGAAATGTGATTAGCCTATTGTTCACCATATCGGCATGCGTTTCCATCAACCAGTGCCCGGCTCCGCTAATGCCCTCGGCCCGGCCGCCGCTATCGGTCACAATCTGCAGCCATTTGGACGAGTGGAACATCAACGGCTTGCGTTCTCCGTACAGGTAGAGCACCGGGCATTCTGGCCGGTACCGGCCCAACAGGCTGGACCGCTTCCAGGGCAGAAACATGCCGCGCCAGAGATAAAAATAGGAGTAGTTATATCGTGAGCGAAGTTGCTGGCGCTGGCGAGTCGGCACGCGGATCACCCGGGCCACGCCCTTTGACAGCAGGCCGCCCAGGGGTGGAATCAGCCCGCCAACCAGCCAGCAGGCAATCAGTGACCACTGGTAACCCACGATCATCAGCGTGGGTTTCAGGCCTGCCGGTTCGATATGTCCGCCGATATCCAGTGCTGCCATCCTGTCGATCAGGTCAGGGTGCGTTTTTTCCAGCAGGTATCCGATATAGGCGCCCCAGTCGTGTGTAACCAGGCTGACTTTTCCATCAGGTTGGATCTGCCTGATGGTTTCGTACAGCATGTCCACAAGCTCAGGGAAGTCGAAGCCTCCCGCCCGTGTAGCCTGCTCGCCATAATTGGGCAGCGTGATCAGAACACAGCGAAATTCGGATTTCAGAACCTCGACCTGCAAGCGCCACAGGCTGGCATTGTCCGGCCAGCCATGGATAAAGACCAAAGTCGGGCCGTTTGGATTACCCTCGACAGAATATTCACAGAGACGTTCGAACAACGAAGCAGCCACTTGGAATCTACCGTTCAGCCTGGTTCTTTAAACTAGCTTCTTTGATGCCTGCTTGGCAAGCGAGGGCATATTCAAAAAATTTGCTATAGTCCTGATTGCCGGCGCAACGGCCAATCAACCAAGAGGAGTATTGTGAGCAGACTGGATGCCATTGAGCCTTCATGTACCAGGCGTGATGATGCAATCAAGGTTTTGGTCAATGCTCGCAGCAGGGACCTGGGCGGATTCAGCGTGCGTCGGGTTTTGCCGGCGCCTCTGGCGCGCCGGGTAGGTCCCTTCGTGTTTTTTGATGAAATGGGGCCTGCAGATTTCCCTCCGGGAAAGGGGATTAATGTCCGTCCCCACCCGCATATCGGACTGGCCACGGTAACATTTTTGCTGGAGGGTGAAATCCTTCACCGGGACAGCCTGGGTTGTGTCCAGGCGATACAACCGGGCGCCGTAAACCTGATGACGGCCGGCAGGGGCATCGTCCATTCAGAACGCACAGATCCGGCGCTCGAGCGTAGCGGCCAGAGATTACATGGCCTGCAGGTATGGATGGCTCTGCCTGCAGACAAGCAGGAAACTGACCCTTCGTTTATGCACTATCCAAAAGAGGTCTTGCCGGTCGTTCACGAGGCCGGTGTGGATACCACCATCATCATCGGCGAATACGCGGGAGGGCGCTCACCGGTGCAGGTACATGCACAAACGCTTTACCTGTCACAGAAACTGCGCGAGGGAATCACGCTGCAACTGGACCTGTCTGTCGAGCAAGCAGCGATCTACGTGGTTACCGGTGAAGTGGACATCGAAGGCTGCCAGGTTGAAGCGGGCGTCATGGCGGTGCTGGCCCGCCGTGGCGTCAGGGTCCACGCCCGGCAGGCCAGCCAGATCATCGTGATGGGTGGTGAGGACATCGGTCACCGTGAAATATTCTGGAATTTCGTCCACACTTCCAGCGAACGCATCGATGTGGCAAAACAGCAATGGCGTGATATGAAATTTGCGCCGGTACCGGGTGACGATGAGTTCATTCCGCTTCCACTTTGACAACAGCTACTCCCGGCTGCCTTCCCGCTTCTACACGAAACTGGAGCCAACACCCGTGCCGAATCCCGGCCCGGTGCGCGTCAATTCCGGCCTGGCGGACTTGCTCGGCATTGACGCGGACTGGCTGGCCTCCGAAGAGGGTACACAGGTGCTGGCAGGCAACCGGGTGCCGGAGGGTTCAGAACCCATCGCTACGGTTTATGCGGGCCACCAGTTCGGAGGCTGGTCACCGCAACTAGGGGATGGCCGGGCGATACTGCTGGGCGAGGTTATTGGCCGGGACCAGCTGCGTTATGACATTCAGCTAAAGGGATCGGGCCGCACGCCCTATTCCAGGGGCGGGGACGGCAAAGCGCCGCTGGGCCCGGTTTTACGCGAGTATATCGTCAGCGAAGCGATGGCGGCTTTCGGTGTTCCGACCTCGCGTTCACTGGCCGCCGTGACCACGGGCGAGCACGTATTCCGGCCACCGGAAGCCTTGCCCGGAGCCGTGTTGACCCGCGTTGCCCAAAGCCATATCCGAATCGGAACCTTTCAGTATTTCTATTCATTGCAGGACGTCGCAGCGCTGCAGATACTGACTGACCACGTTATCAATCGTCACTACCCGGCCGCAGCCCTCTCGGATAATCCTGCGCGGGCCATGCTGGATGGCGTGGTGGCGGCGCAGGCCAGCCTGGTGGCTCAATGGCAGTTGCTGGGCTTCATACATGGTGTCATGAACACCGATAACATGCTGCTTTCCGGCGAAACCATCGATTACGGCCCCTGTGCGTTCATGGACGCGTTTCATCCCGACCGGGTATTCAGTTCGATCGACCACCAGGGCCGTTATGCCTACAGCAACCAGCCATCGATTGCACATTGGAACCTGGCAAACCTGGCTCAGTCTCTGGTTCCGGTGCTCGATTCTGACCGGGAACGGGCCACGACGCAGGCACAGGAAGCGATCGATGTGTTTCCTGATCTGTTTCAAAGCGCTTACCGGCGCGGGATGGCGCGCAAGCTTGGCCTGACGGAACTGGAAGCCGAAGACGACTCGCTGGCCACTGAATTCCTGGGCCTGATGACCCGCGAACAAAGCGACTTTACCCTGGCATTCCGGCGCTTGGCTGAGCTGGCAAAGCCCGCGTCGGCCCAGGGAATTGCGGAGCTGTTCGAGTTTTCTGAAGCTTACGCCGGTTGGCTGCAGCGCTGGTCGCAGCGGGTAGAGCAGGACAAACAGTCAGCCGATGAGCGACAGGTGTCCATGTTCAGCGCCAATCCGGCATTCATTCCGCGTAACCACCTGGTCGAGGCGGCGATCAGTAACGCTATTGAAGAAGATTTTTCATCGTTTAATCAATTGCTTGACCTGCTTGAAGCGTCACGCGACTATGACCCGGGACTGAGAGAAATCGCCCGCCCGCCCCGGGCGGACGAAATCGTTGCCCAGACGTTTTGCGGTACATGAATAACGCAGATTTTGACGGCGGCTGTGCCTGCGGCGATTACTCGATGACCAAATTGCGGCGCTGACTGGCCCCCTCGACTGATGCCAGCATGACCGTGGTTGGACTATTGACGCCTCCATCGGGGTTGAACATGACGAGCGTGTCGCCGCTGACCACCCTGACAGTCACCGGAAGCGCGTACTCCTTTGTCAGTACACCTAATGTCGTGTCTTGCCCGGCCCTGGGTATCGAAACAGTGATGCCATGCCGGGCCTGTTCACCACTGGCGGTGATGCGCAGCGTTACGTCTGAGCCATAAAGACGGGCTGAGACGCGAGCCTTTTGTATGGACTCTTCGGTAATTTCTTCTGCTTTATCGAGATCCGATTCAAGCAATACCGAACTCATCATCGGGGCAGCGAACACCGTGATCAGTGCGAGGATACTGGTGTAGATCAACAACTCGATGGCCGTGAGGCCTCTCATGGTTGCGTTTTTGATAATTTTCATGGCTTAGCCCTCTCCAAGCGCCCCTTGCGTTTCTTGAATTGTTATAGGTGCAATGCGAATACCACGAGTCGTAATGACCCGTGTGCGAGCGGATAAAATGTTCAACGGATTGAAAAGTATCGAAGCGAGTGCTCCGTGCAGGCCGGAGGCCCGTGGTATAGCAGGTGATGTCGATCGCACTCAAGACTGGTAGCCTCCTGATGCATATCGAATCCGCAAGCGGATTTGCCCAATATCCCGGGTTCAGATCCCTTGAACCAGCATGCATAGCAGCCAGCTGACTGACCGGGGCTGTCCGACAGTATACACGATTATTAAGTTATCATAGGAAAATCTGATATTTAGCGATAAGAGTGAATTATTTAGATAGCTTCTGATTCCTTTCGAAAAGGAATATTTTTTGCCGCGTGGCTTCTCTTCTTATGCTTCCGTATACTCAAAAAATGATTGAACTGAAGTACAGAACAGTAGCTGCCTGGGCAGCATGCGTGGTCGAAGACATGGACCAGTTCCTGCCGGATCACGCGGCAGCTGAGAAAAAAGCGTCCAGCATGGCCATGACGATGGTTTCCCACTATCCGGACCGGCCGGAGCTGGTCACGGCCATGGTGGACCTGGCTATTGAGGAATTGAATCATTTCCGGGCCGTGGTGAAATTCATGCGGGAGCGGGAATTGCACCTGCTGCCCGACGAAAAGGATCCCTATGTAAACGAGCTGAGACGCTCCATCCGAAGCGGCAAGGATCTGTTTTTCATGGACCGGCTGCTGGTTGCCGGAATTATCGAGGCCCGTGGTGCAGAGCGGTTCGGCCTGGTGGCGGATGCACTGCCCGAGGGGCGATTACGACGATTCTACCGTTCAATCACCCAATCCGAGGAAGGGCACGAAGCGTTATTCATCGAGTTGGCGGAGCTCTATTTTGACCCCGCCGAAACGCGCCTGAGGCTGGATGAACTGCTGGACATCGAAGCAGACATCATTGCCCGGTTGCCGTTGCGACCGGCGCTGCACTGAAGCCGGTGGATAAATACCTTGAGGGCTATGCTGAGCGCGGCACGGCCGCGGTCGCGGGATTGCCGGGTGACAGTCCCTGGCAGCAGACCGTGGTGATCCCGGTTTGTAACGAATCAACCGGCATATTGCGCCCACTTCCTCCGCTGCCCGGTCGCAGCCTGATGATCCTGGTAGTTAACGAAGTTGAAGGGTCTCCCGATCACGTGTCGGCCGCCAACCAGGCTTTCGCCGCCGAAGTGGCAGAGAGGTTCAATGAAACCTGGCAGTCCGGTTGCAGCGGCGGTCTGGCGCTTTATTCCGACCCGGATTCACCCCGTGATGTGCTGCTGGTTGACCGCTTCAGTAAAGGACTCCGATGGTCTCGAAAGGGGGGCGTGGGTCATGCCCGGAAGACGGGCGCAGACCTGGCGGCGTTTCTCGTCAACCGGAACCGGATTCAGTCACCCTGGATTCACTGCAGCGATGCGGACGTTGTTTTGCCCGGGCGGTATTTTACCTGCAGTGGAGATCTTGACGACGACGCTTCATCAACCACCGCTGCGCTGATTTACCCATTCCGTCATGTGAGTACCGAAGGGGCGGCTGATGACAAGGTCGACCAGGCCACGCAACTCTATGAGTACTCGCTTCGCTATTATGTCGCCGGCCTGGTCTTCGCCGGCTCGCCTTATGCGTTTCATACCATTGGCAGCACGATGGCTGTCAATGCATCCCACTATTGCAAAGTCAGGGGATTCCCACGTCGCCAGGCAGGAGAGGATTTTTACCTGCTGAACAAGCTGGCCAAGGTGGGATCCGTCAGGCAACTCGACGAAGAAACTGAATGCGAGCCAATCAAGATTGCAGCGCGCCTGTCGGACCGGGTTCCCTTCGGGACGGGGGCAGCCGTTGGCAAAATGATGGAACTCAAGGACCCAATCCGGGAATTTCGTTTTTATCATCCGCGGGTTTTCAGCTCGTTAAAAGCCTGGCTCGACAGCCTGCCCATTTTCTGGCAACAGCGGTCCAGCAAACTGACTCAAATACTGAGTCCCCTGGATCTGGATTATCTGATCAGGCCATTGCGGGATGCTGGCGCCTCTGAAGCGTTGGATCACTCCCTGCGGCAAAGCTCAAACGCGTTGCAGTTCACCCGGCACATGAATACCTGGTTCGATGCTTTTCGCACACTCAAACTGATCCATTACCTGCGTGATTGTTGTTATCCCCCGGTTGGTTTTGAAGCTTTGGTCAAGCACGACAGCCTGCGCCATTTGTTGCCACTCGAGCCTGTTCTGGCGAGCCTGCATCACTCACAGCAGGGTGTTCGTCTCTCGAGATCTTCGCTTCGACGGTTGCCCGATGACAACAGATGCTGATGGAATATAGGATTGGGTGCATGAGAACTGTTGGTATTCTGATCTGTACCCTTCTGTGGGCTTCGAGTGTTTTCTGTGAGGAGACCCACATTTATGTCAGCGACGCGGGTAACTTCCAGCAACCCCCCTGGCAAATTCTCAAATATGATGAAGATGGTGGAAATCCCCAGGTATTCATCACCGAAAACCTCGCCTGGCCCCAGGACATCGTGTTCCTGGAGGCAAGCAATACGGTGCTCGTTTCCAATTTGAACAGCGGCAAAATTGAGAGGTACCACGCGGATACAGGCGAATACATCGATACGTTTGCACGAGTGATTTCGGGGCCTACCCGCATGAGGATCGGCAAAGACAACCTGCTTTATGTGTTGCAGTGGAATGGCTCACCCAGGGTCAGGCGCTATCAGCTGGACGGCACCTTTGTAGATAATTTCACCGCTAGCGGACTTTCCCAGAGTATCGGTATGGATTGGGACAGTAACGGCAATCTGTATGTGGCCTCCTTCGGCCAGAAGCTGGTCAGGGTTTATGACCGCAACGGGGTTGACCAAGGAAACTTCATCAGTGGAAACCTGGCCGGACCGACAGATATCTGGTTTGATGACAATGGCGATTTACTGGTTTCCGATTGGACCGGTGGGGCCATCAAGAGATTCAATTCCGAGGGTGACTACCTGGGTGAATTTATCCAGGGCCTGTCGCAATCGGAAGGGCAGGACTATTTGCCGGATGGCAACTTGCTGATCGGCAACGGTGGATCCGGCGCTGTCAAAATGTATACCAGGGACGGGAATTACATCAAGGACCTGGTTGCCAGCGGGTCCGGGGGCTTGATGCAACCCAATGCGGTAGTCGTGCGGACCCCCAGCGACTTTCAGATCAATGCAGGCCTGAACGACGCCTGGTATGACCCCGCCACCAATGGCCAGGGCTTCCTGGTGGTGGTTTGGGAAGAAATCCAGTTGATGTTCGTGGCCTGGTTTACATTCGACCTGGAACGTCCGCCGGCAGACGTCGAGGCCATGTTGGGAGACCCGGGCCACCGCTGGTTGACAGCGCAGGGACCGTATAGTGGCGACACGGCCACGCTGGACGTTTACGTGACCCGAGGCGGCGTGCTTGATTCGGCAGAGCCACCGGTCGATCCGCCGGTGAAGGACGGTACCCTGCGGATCAAATTCAGTTCATGTAAAGAAGGCCTTGTGAGTTATGACATTCCTTCGGTTAATCGCTCAGGCGAGGTGCCGATTGTACGTATCGTTGCCGACAACGAAACGCTGTGCGAGGCGCTTGGAAGCACGCCGGCGCAAAATTAATCAGGCAGCTGGCTTCAGCAGCGAAGCCGTTCATTTTCCCGTTCGAAAAGCGCTTTGATCACCGCACCATCCGAGGGTTCTTCCGTTAGCGTTTCCGGGTTCCACTGACTGCGGGGCGTGTCGAAGAAATCACCACCATATATATGGATGCCGCCGGTAAACCGCTGTAGTGGATTGGTGACTGAATGGATTGCGTCAACCGGTAGTGCCGCGGCGTCACCTTCGAAAAGCGCTTCGGCGCCATATGCCTGTATCCCGTCGGCTGTTCGGCGCCAAAAAATGTTGTCTTCGCGGCCCGTATAGATGCCTATATTCGCCCACATCCCGTGGTTGTGCGGCATCAGGTTCATCCGCGGGGTCCAGGCGGCACAGAAAATAGTAAGGGTTACAGACCGGTGCAGCACTTTCAGGCCGGCCTGATCAGGCTCGCCGATGGCGGCGAGTGCCTGGCTGGGATTATCCACGGCCCGGGCAAGGACCTCTTTAACCGCAGCCTGCGGTTCAGCGTCCTTGTTGGCGTCGATACAATCTTCAACAAAACGGTCAATGTCCATGGTTTGTTCCGTGCTGGCTGGAATTGATTTTGCCTGATAATTTTATCTAGAACAAAGTATGCAGACCAAAAATCCGCTTCCAGGTCATGCGGGCAATTTTTGCAACAATGACCAACAGACCGGCAACGCTGTTAACCGGTAGCAGAATCCAGGCCATCCAGCCGTCGCCGACATCAAACAGCTGGGTGGTCAGCGCTTCGGTGAGCAAATTTATGAATTGCAGTGCCGGAGCGGACATCAGCCACAGCGAAAAAACAAGCACGATGGCCAGAACGGCCAAGCTGGCCAGCAGCCAGTGGATACGCCTGCGGGTCCGGAACATCACTCCGTCGACGAATGCGTCGCCTGCCAGTTCCTGTGCCGGTTCAGTAAACAGTTCCTGAAGGATGGGGTCCCGATCATCAGCCATCATGATTTCTCCGTGCTACCTGGTCTGCGTAGGCAGCCAGTAATTCCTGTAATCGCTGGGAGCCTCGACGGATGTGTGATTTCACCGTGCCGAGGGGAATTCCGGTCATTTTTGAGACTTCTCCGTGACTCATGCCTTCCTGGTAAGAGAGAACCACGCATAGCCGGACCGAGGGTGGCAAGACCGCCAGGGCATCGTCGAGATCCATGCCCAGCCCGGGGGCCTCGTGTTGAGCATGGTCGAAGTCTTCCAGTTCATCAGCCTTGCGTAAGGCATCGTTCTTGCGCAGATAGTGCAGCCAGGCGTTGATGGCCATACGCTTCAGCCAGGCACCAAAGGCCCGGGGTTGTTTGAGCATCCGGATTTTCAGCCAGGCTTTCAGAAACACCTGCTGGGCCAGGTCGTCAGCCAGGGTGACGTCACTGCACAACCGCCGCATCAGGTTGCGCAGCCAGGCCTGTCGCCTTCTTACCAGTTCTTCGAACGCCTTGCGGTCGCCGGTACGCGCAAGGCCAACGATCAACTCTTCGGGGCAATCCGGGTAATAACTGTGTGCGTCAGGCACAATGCTCAGCCCATCAGTTCGTCACGACCCGAATCGTCGTCTCCGGTGTTCCAGCGTTTTGCAATAGAGGACGCCAGCAGGAATCCCAGTCCCAGGCAAAGAAGCAGGGCGGAAGCCCCCAATATCGGCATTTTTGCCTGCGGCACGCCTATCCCAAGGACCAGCGCCATCACGGCCAGTCCCATGGCAACGGGCAGTATCCACAAGGCCGTTACCTTGAAATCGATGTCATAGCGCTTGTTACGGCCACTGTTCAGTAACAGCAATTTGTCCATGACTTCCTTGTCGATGGGCTGGCCGCTTTCCGCCAGGCGCCGCAGGGTTTCATGCTGAGCCTCGCGCTTGCGCACACCATCCCAGATACCTGCCACCACAACGGCCGCGATAAAACCCCAGAAGGCCAGTGCCGCCAGTCCTGCCCCTAATCCAATGTTATCCATCTTCAGCTCCCGTATGTTGAGTGGCTTACACTCTGGATGATCCCATTTTCCTCTTTTTGGATGCAGTGACCACGAAAGAGATCACTTTTATTGATCTATTCATTACTGTCGGAACCGGATTCTAGAAACTCATGCACGACCGTGGTGACCCTGGCAGCTTCGCAACTGCTCCCCAGGTGCCCGCAATTGCTGTCAATGGCAACGTGCTGCTCACCGAGTGAGCGGCTCAACTCCCTGCCAGGCTGCGCGTTAACCATGTGGTCGTCGGTGGTGCCGATCACCAGCAAATCTGCATGGACTCTCTTTACATAAGGAATTTCATCCCGGGAATCGTTT
>JAOUCS010000182.1 GCA_029859645.1 Lysobacterales bacterium
GTGGCCCCCGTCATCGCCGCTTCCGCAGCCAGACGTGCCACATTTCACGACGGCGACTTGCCCGCTGTAGTTAATGAGCGTGTACGTCACGCCCGGCGGACCTTGAACGCCGGTTGCTTCCAGCAATTCGTATTTTTGGTTTCGTCCCTGTCCCATCAGGATTGCGAGAACGTCCGCACAGGGAACCCCCTTTTCCATATCCAGATTGGAACCCGCGAGCAGGTTGGAATCCGTAAAATCCCAGGCCTGCACGTGGAAGGTCTTGTTGCCGTGGTCGTCCTGCGCCATGAGGCTCATGGGCAGAAACAGGAAAAACACGGCCAATAGGCTGATTAGCGTTTTCATGGTTTTCTCCTCTTACAGATTTTGTGTACTTATGAAAGGTTATTCCGGGAAGCCCCGCGCCGGGGGGCGCGGGGATATCCGTTGATGGTTTGGCAATGGTGTCGGTGCCGGAGAATCAGTTCTCCAACGGGTCGTCCCACCACGGCACGTCCACGTCGCAAACAACAGAATCATCGCCGGCTTTATCAATTGCCATGACAACAATCCCCTGGTCAATGTCATGTCTGAACGCAATCACGCGGCGGCTGTCGTCGGCCGCCGTAGCGAAACCAAAGATGTTTTGGCGATCAACAACGTCTTCATCTCCGAATACGCCATGCATGATGGTGTCCTTTTCCACTCGTCCACCGATACCGATCACTTGATAAACTGCGCAGCCGGGGTATTTGAAGCTGCGGGTATACCTGTAATCGGAATAGTCGAAGTAGTATTCACCGTCTGCTCCGATGGCGCCGTTACCCTCGATTGCATAGCCCGACGATTGGCTCGGAATGCCGAGGATCCTGTTGAAGTAGACCACCAGGTCGAGATTGATCGGGCCATCCACCCAGTAATCATCTTTCTCCGCGGAGGCGCCCAGTGCGGCGGCCGCCCAATCCAGGAATTCCGTGTCTCTACCTTCCATGCCCCAGTCAGGCAGGGTCGGGCCTTGCTGAAGCATGCCGTGAGTCAGCAGCTCCCTGTAGATCGCGAGATTTTGCAGCGGCGAATCGATCGTCTTGTCCGGGTAGGGGTCCGTGGCGGGGTCGTCCACCGTGATCCGGCCGGCGTGATCCCGGTCTATGACAGCCCATGGCGCCGTCAACGTCGCATAGGCCTCCGCAAGCTGGGAATCCAGAACCTTGTTCGGGGAGCGCCCGGAGTTCATGCGGCCAAAGTGCACTTCCTCGACGTAGAGGTTGTAGTCCGCCAGGGGGTCGTAGCCCTCCGGGGTGGCGCCCACGTTTGTCGCCACATCGCACTCTTCACCCAGCCATCCGAGGCCACCCAGCGGTGCCGGCGAAACCGTTCTGCCGTCGGCAGGGTTGGTTAATGGGATTTCCAGAGAATCGTAAGGCGGTGCTTCCGCACTGGAAAGATCGAGTGCAGCGTTTGCGTAGCCGATCATAAACGCATCACTAATATTCCAGTCAATGATCGGCTGTACACAGGCGACGTAGCCACTGGGCAGCACCAGCGCTTCAGCTTCCTCGTCCTCCTCGAAACCCTCGGGAACGCCGACGTAAATCGGCAAGCCATCCACCGTCCTGTAGGCAATGACCAACTCGGAATAGAGATCACCGGAGCCCCGTCCCGGCTTGTCCGGCTTGCCGCCACCGCCACCGGGCGGTTGGTCGGGTGGTCCCTTGCCACCGGAACCGGGCGGAGGGTTGGGCTTGCCGCCACCCACGCCGGGTGGTTTTTCGGCATACGCAAACGATCCTGATGTGAAATCGACACCCGGACCCACTATGAACGGCAAGAGGAGCAAGCCCAGGATGATAAACGCCCGGGTTGCCCAGGCAAAAAACAGGCTGCGAGAAGCCGCAGCCAAGTAAAATAAACGATTGGCTTTCATGCTCTCCTCCTTGTTCGAACGAAATAGATTTCTTAAGCCCCACTCTCTTTGGACTTGGCTAGCGCTCTTGATTTGGCGCAGGCAAGCCAATTAACTGAGGTAAATATAAACATACCAGCTGCTAACTTAGAGGAGACTGAAAGCAGAATTCAGCCACCGTTAAGCTTCGAGCTATGGAGTTATTAGGTTGTCCTAATGAGCACTGGATTAGAGATTAATAGACGCTTAAAACACTATTCAGCATGGCTTAAGGACGTGCATGTTATTAATCCACTATACACTCGCCGCCGAGAGCAAAGTTTTAAGCCAGAGGATAACAATCTCCTCGCAGTCAGCAATCTAAGTCCCCAGAGCGCTGACAACGGCTAGGCGCCGCACACCCCCCCGTGCGGCGCCTTTTTCATTGAACGGGTATATTCAGGCAGTTACACGCATGGGGCCCGGACCCTTGATGTCCAGGCGTTCCAGCGCGCTTTGTAACTGCCGCCAGCGTTGCTCGGTGGTGCCGGTGTAGCCCACGGACATCCGTACCAGTCCCGGCGAGATGCCGGCCTCCAACTTGTCTTCCTCGGTCATTTCGCTGGAGGTGGTGCTGCCGGAGCAGGACATCAGCGTGTCGAAGTAACCCAGGCTGACCGCCATGTAGCCGAAACGGTAGTCGTTCTGCAGCATGTCCATCAGCTGGTTGGCCAACTCTTCCGTGCCCATATCGAGGGTCAGGATGCCGCCGTAACCGTAATCGGGGCAGTGCAGGTCGCTGAGCAGTTCGTAATCCGGATGTTCCGGCAGGCCCGGGTAGCAGATATTCAGCCCCATGGCTTTGAGTCTTTCGGCAAACAACTGGGCCCTTTGGCCATGCTCCGTCATGCGCAGCGACAGGTGAGGGATCCGCAGACTGATGTCGTAGGCCACTTTCGGGTCCATCGTCGGGCCCAGCAGCATCAGCGCACCGGTGTGCAGGTCCATCAGTTCCAGGATGAAGTCTTTGTCGGCGCAGATCGCCCCGGCGATGTGGTCGGAGGCCCCGCCGATGAACTTGGTCATGCTGTGCACGACGATGTCCGCCCCGAGTTGTTTGGGGCTGATGATTAACGGGCTGAAGGTGTTGTCGATGACCAGTTTCAGGTTGTGCCGATGCGCTATGTCGCTGAGTGCTGGAATGTCTGCCACACGCAAGGTGGGATTCGAGATGCTCTCGGCATAGAGCACCCGGGTGTTCGTTGTGATTGCGCCCTCGACTTCGTCCAGATCGGTGATATCGACAAACGTCGTGCCGATGCCGTTCTTCACGGGCATCATGTCGTGCATCAGGGCATAGGTGCCGCCGTACACCGTATGAGATGAAACGATGTGATCGCCCGTATTGCACAGCTGGATCAGCGTGGCCGAGATCGCCGCCATGCCGCTGGCCGTGCAGTAGGCCGCTTCTGTTCCTTCCAATGCGGCGAGTTGCCTCGAAAGGCTGTATACCGTCGGGTTAAAGTGGCGGCCGTAGAGATAGCAGCCGCCCTGGTCGGGCCCTTTATCGCCATGGAACATATCGGCCAGGATGTCCGGGTGCATGGCCGTGAAGGTCGTGCTGGCCTCGATCGACATGTTGACGCCGCCGTGCTCGCCAAATTCATGGCGGGTATTGGCCAGGGTCTCGACGGGGTTCTTGATCTGTGGGTGCTTGATGACATTGCGCTTGCTGGTCATGATTCCGTTCCTTGCAGCGTGATTTAATAATAGTTCTGGTCTTTGCCAATATTATAGAATAATATTCCTATATTAATTTATATGACGAATATAATTCGGATCATGCCGTATATGAAGCCCCTGGATCGAATCGACCACAAAATTGTGCGCTTGTTGCGGAATAATGCTCGGCTATCAAACAAGGAGCTGGCAAAAGCAGTGGGGCTTGCTCCCTCGACTTGCCTGGTGCGTACTCGCATGCTGCAGCAATCAGGCGTTCTGACCGGCTTCAAGGCAGAAGTAAATCCGGCTGCCCTCGGAGTCGGTCTGCAAGCCATGATCCAAGTTCGCCTGAAGCGACACTTCAAGCCCGACGTCGAAGCCTTCAGGCAGCATGCCCTGGAGTTGCCCGAAGTAGTCAGGCTATATCATGTCGCGGGCCCAATCGATTTCCTTGTGCACGTCTGGACCAAGGATTCGGAGCACTTGCGAGATCTTGCAATGACGGCCTTCACTGCTCGCAGAGAAGTTTCGCATATTGAGACTGAACTGATTTTTGAACACATAAGCTGCCAGGAACTGCCGGCATTCCTGGAAGATGTTTTGTAGTAATCCAGCGAACGAATGAGTCCCCACAAAGGTGCTGGGCAGGAATCCCTGGTTTCAGGACCTTCGGCTGTCGGGAACAGCCGAAGAGCGCACAGGGATGTCTTGAGCGTGTCCTGAAACCAGGGATTCCTGTCCTGCGCCTTGCTGGCACCTTACCCCCAAAACCGGGATTCAAAAACGTCAACGACGCCTTTGTTATAGTTCAGGCCAAGCGGATGGTCGTACTTCAGTAGCAGCGGCCCATCGATGTCCACGAAGTCGCACAGCTGCGCGATGACGAAAGCGGGCGCCATGCCGAGGGAAGTGCCGACCATGTTACCCACCATTAGCTTGCAGCCCTTTTCTTTCGCCGCGTAAGCCAGCTTCAGGGCTTCGGTCAGGCCGCCGGTTTTGTCCAGCTTTATGTTGATCATCGAGTAACGGCGTGCCGATGTTTCCAGTTCGCTGGTGTCGAGACAGGATTCATCGGCAGCAAGAGTGATGGGTGACTCGAATCCTTCCAGCATTTCGTCGCCGCCACGCGGCAATGGCTGCTCGATCATGCCCAGATCAAGGTCCACGCACTTGGGGATGACTTCTTTCAGCAAGTCGAAATCCCAGCCCTGGTTGGCGTCCACGACCAGTTCGGCATCGGGTCGGGCTTCTCGGATGGCGGCGAGCCGCTCATAGGGGCGGTCGTCGCTGAGCTTGATTTTGAGCACAGGTGCATCGGCAGCCGCGGCTGCCTTCGCTGCCATTTCCTCGGGGGTGGGCTCCAGCCCGATGGTGAACACCGTCGTGACGGGCTTGGGATCGATGCCCGTCAATTCCCAGATGGTCTTGCCGGCTTTCTTGCACTCCAGGTCCCACAGGGCGCAGTCCACGGCGTTGCGAG
>JAOUCS010000183.1 GCA_029859645.1 Lysobacterales bacterium
TTGCCGAAGAAATGCATACGACTCCCCGTAATCTGCACAGAAAGTTACAAAAAGAAGATACATCTTTCAAACAGTTACTGACGGATATCCGCAAAGAACTTGCACAGCAGTATATCCAGGATCGCAGCAAGACCCTGACTGAAATTTCGTTCATGCTGGGATTTTCCGAAGTCAGCTCTTTTTCCCGCGCGTTCAAAGGCTGGACCGGCAAGCCGCCTAGCGAGGTCAGGCAGGGTGTGGCATAACCTTCCCCGATGTGATTTACTTCGCAGTTGATCAATCGTGACTTACCAGGCGCCTTCCTGCCGGCGCCCCATCTTAGGAGAAATACCATGCGCAAATCAGCGCTTTTCGCAATTTTGTTCTTGTTTATTGCATCCCCCAATTTTTTGTGGGCGTTTGAACCTGACACCAGCGACGAGATGCAGTTGGCTGTAGCCAAGGCCATCCTGGACGTCAAGAAAGCAGACCCCGGCATGGAAAAGTTCTTTAACGGGGCGGCTGGCTATGCTGTGTTTCCAACAGTGGGTAAAGGGGGCCTGGTAGTGGGCGGCGCCCATGGCAAAGGTCTGGTCATTGTCGGCGAAAAAGCGGTTGGTAAGACTTCGCTGAGCCAGGCAACCGTTGGCCTGCAGATTGGCGGACAGGTTTATTCCCAGTTCATCTTCTTTAAAGATGATGTCGCACTGGGGCACTTCCAGCGCGGCAACTGGGAAATGAGCGCACAGGCATCCGCCGTTGCGGTGACCCTGGGCGCCTCGGCTGATGCCGATTACAACAAGGGTGTGGCCGTCTTCACCAATATTGGCGGTGGCGCGATGGCCGAAGCTTCTATTGGCGGGCAGAAATTCAAATACGAAGCGTTTTAAAACGCTGACAAAAAGGAATTGAGAATGAAATACGTTTTTGCAGCCCTGGTTGCCCTTGCGCTGGTGCCGTTTGCGGCACCAGCGATTGCATTTGAACCCGATATCAACGACCGCATGGAGCTCGATGTCCAGAGAGCCATCATCGCGATCAAAAAAGCAGACCCGGGCATTGAAACCTTTTTCGAAAATGCCGCCGGTTACGCGGTCTTTCCGAGTGTTGGCAAAGGCGGCCTGGTCATTGGCGGAGCCTATGGGAAGGGGCTGGTCATCATCGATGGAAAAGTGGATGGCTATACCAGCATGTCGCAGGCCACCATCGGCCTGCAACTGGGTGGACAAAAATATGCCCAGTTCATTTTCTTCAAGGACGATACGGCGGTCGGCCACTTCAAGCGCGGAAATTTCGAATTCGGTGCACAAGCCTCGGCGGTTGCGATTACCGCAGGTGCTTCCGCGGATGCAGCCTATGACTCGGGCGTTGCGATATTCACCCATGCAGCCGGCGGATTGATGTTCGAAGGATCCGTGGGTGGGCAACGATTCAAGTACACACCGAAAGAGATAAAATCCGCTGAATAAACCCGGTAAAGAATAAGGGGGGGCGGCGCCACCCGCTCCCTGCCTCGCCGGAACAAATCCGGAGGAAACACCATGTACATGTTGATGCTGATCCAGGCTTTACAGGACTTTCTGCTCGAATTTCTCGGCGACAGTCCCAAGGCTCTGCTGATCACCAATATCGCACTCATGGTGTTTACCATCTTTATATACTGGTTGTTCTATTTTATCGTTTTTCGGGTGTTCAAAAGACTGTCCCGGCGTGTCCTGAAAGAAGACAGCCAGGTACAGCCCTTGCGGATCCAGAAGCAGGAAATACTTTCCGCCAGGGAAGTAGCGATGATCCTGAACAGATCGCTGATGGCCATCAGCTGGTTCCTTAGGCTATGGATCATTTTCGCGTTCGTCAATACGGCCCTGGGCCTTTTCGAATGGACACGGGAAGCCTCTGAAGCGATTGCCGGTTTTGTCGGCAGCATTATCGGCGGCATGTGGAATGCCTTTATAACCTACCTGCCTGATCTGTTCACCGCAGTGGTCATAATCAGCATCGCGTACATGATCATCCGCCTGTTCCGGCTGGTTTTCGAAGGCGTGGGAAGGCAGCGGATCAAGGTACCCGGATTTTATCCGGAATGGTCGTCAACCAGCTACAGCCTGCTTCGCCTGTTGATCATTGCCATGACCGTGGTGGTGGTATTTCCGTACTTGCCAGGCTCCGACTCTCCGGCGTTTCAGGGTGTGTCCATCTTCGTGGGTGTGCTGCTCTCACTGGGTTCGACGACTGCGGTGGCGAACGTCGTGGCCGGTATCGTCATTACTTACACACGAGCCTTCCGAGTGGGTAATTACGTCAATATTTCCGGCACCGAGGGCAAGATCATTGAACGCACCGCATTCGTCACGCGGATCATAACGCCCAAGAACGTGGTTGTTTCCATGCCCAATGCATCGATCATGTCGGACAAGGTGATCAATTACTCAACCCAGGCTAAATCAGAGGGCATTGCGCTCCATACCGGGGTCACCATCGGCTACGACGTGCCCTGGCCCACCGTGCAGCAATTATTGCTGTCCGCCGCGGCCGCAACTGAGAATATTGAAGAAGAACCGAAACCGTTCGTCCTGCAAACGTCGCTGGACGACAACTACGTGGCGTATGAACTCAATGCCTTCACCCGCAGGGCGGATCTGCGCCCCCGTATTTATTCTGATTTGCATGCCAATATCCTGGACGCGTTCCATACAGCAGGCGTGGAGATTACTTCGCCGCATTACCGGGCGGTACGAGACGGTAACGAACCGGCGATGGCCGCGGTCCTTTCCCATCCGGAAAGTGCACCCGAATGAGGGTTCAGTCATGAAACAGTTCCTTACAAGCACTGTCCTGTTGCTGGCGCTTACTGCATGTGAACCTGCCGCGACGGCAAATGGCACGGAAGAAAACACGCCAAACTGGGTACTGGCAGGTAAGCTCGAGGCCAAAAAGCTTGACGAAGCCAGCGGTCTGCAGGCCGGCAGGGATGGCGTCTATTTTCTGCACAACGATGGTAAAAAACACATTTACGCCATCGACAGCACGGGGCGAGATCTGGGCAGAAAGTCTCTCAAAAGCGCCGGGATCAAGGACTGGGAGGATCTCACGCGAGTCATGGGTGAGGACGGTCCGTTGCTGGTCGTGGCCGACACGGGCGACAATTCCGCTTCGCGCGGCAATGTCAGCCTGTATTTTCTCGACGAGCCGGAAAAGGGGGACATGGACAAGAAACTGAACCTGGTCCATAAACTGGATGTTCGCTATCCTGACGGCGCCCGTGATGTCGAAGCGATAAGCCATGACCCGCACAGCGACATGATCCTGTTCCTGAGCAAGCGCGATAAGCCACCGAGACTGTATGGTATTCCCCGTGACCTGGCGCTGGTAAAACAGGAACTGGAAGCGACTTTCCTGGGCGAAATACGCCCGCTGCGCCCCCCCACCCGTTCCGATATCCTGAGTCACCCCAAACGTGGATTTTGGGTCTCCCAGCCCACTGGCATGGATATTTCAGCGGACGGCCGACTGGCGGCCGTGATCACCTATCGCAGCCTTTACGTGTACGAGCGGAGGGAAAACGAATCCTGGCTGGCAGCCTTCCAGCGCGAACCGGCCGAATTTGTCGGACCCCGGGGCCTGCATGAAGAAGGGGTTACGTTCAGCCTGGATCAGCAATCCATTTTCGTTGCGACAGAAAGGCGGCCCTCACCGCTGTACCGGCTGGACCTGGACGAAACTGTTCTCAAGCAGATACGCCATGAGACTGCAGCAGATCCCTGAACGCCTCTTCATCAACCACGTCAACACCCAGTTTTTCCGCCTTGCGCAGTTTCGAACCGGCAGCCTCGCCAGCCAGCACCACCGATGTTCTGGAAGAAACACTGCCGGTGACGCGAGCACCGAGCGATTCCAGCAAGGTTTTTGCCCGTGCTCGTGGCATGCTCAAGGTACCGGTCAATACCCAGGACTGCCCTGACAGCGGCTGATCACCGGCGGCCTCTTCCACAGTCTGCCAACGCATACCGGCCTGTTCGAGCTCTGCAATCACATCGATGTTGTGCGGTTCGTGAAAAAAAGCATGCACGTGCCTGGCGACGACCGGGCCCACATCCGCAACCTCGGTCAACTCCTCTTCCGCCGCCGCTGCCAATGCCTCCAGCGACCCGAAGTGACGCGCGAGTGACCGCGCGGTCACCTCGCCGACCTCCCTGATCCCCAGCGCATAAAGCAGACGGTCCAGCCCGGGATTTTTACTTTTTTCGAGTTCAGCAAGCAGGTTGTTGGCCGATTTCTGGCCCATGCGTTCCAGCTCGATCAGCTGTTCCCGGTTCAGCCTGTACAGGTCCGCGATTGAAGTGACCAGGCCGGATTCGACCAGCTGAACGACGAGCTTTTCACCCAGCCCTTCAATGTCCAGGGCACGCCGCGAGGCAAAGTGCTGGATACTGCGAATTCTCTGTGCGCCGCAAAACAGGCCGCCCGTGCAGCGGAAAGCGGCCTCGCCCTCGTCGCGCTCCACGGCCGAGCCGCACACCGGGCAGCACCGGGGCATCTCGAAGGGTTCAGGCTCACCTTGCCGCCGTTCGATGACCACGCGCGCCACTTCCGGAATCACGTCTCCCGCTCTGCGCACGATCACCCAGTCGCCGGCGCGGACATCCTTGCGCCGGATTTCATCCAGGTTGTGCAGCGTCGCATTGGTTACCGTCACGCCGCCCACAAACACCGGTTCCAACCGCGCCACGGGCGTGATCGTGCCGGTTCGCCCCACTTGCACATCGATCGCCAGCAAACGGGTCATTTCTTCCTGGGCCGGAAATTTCTGCGCAATCGCCCAGCGAGGTGCGCGGCTGACAAAGCCCAGGGTGCGCTGCTGCTCCCGGCTGTCCACCTTGAAGACCACACCATCGATGTCGTACGCGAGGCGCACGCGCTTTTCTGACATTTCCCCGTAATAAGCGATACAGCCGCCGGAATCCTGAACTTTGCGAATTTCCGGGTTGACCGGGAACCCCCAGTGGCGCAGAAGCTGCAGGGCCTCGTAATGACTTTCCGGCATCCCTTCTGCAGCCACCA
>JAOUCS010000018.1 GCA_029859645.1 Lysobacterales bacterium
CTGACATATAACTGCGCCTGCAACAAAACACTTTGATAATCTTCGGGCCGCACCCTGGCAGCTTCCTGGAGCAGTTTGAGGGCCTCACTAGGATTCCCTTGCCTGATCCTGGTCCTGGCGAAAAAACACCAGGCCTCATACTTCCTGGGATCGATTTCCAATGCTTTTTCAAACGCCCTGGCGGCTTGTTCGCACTCGTATTCCATGCAATGAATGATACCCGAAGCAATGTGGGATTCAGCCAGTTTCGGGGCGAGAAGCAGGGCTTTTTCGCAGGCGCGCCGCGCCTCATCATGGTGTGAAGCCGAAGCTTCAAAGTACATGTATGCAACCCCATGGGTGTAGGCCAGCCAGGCCCAGGCCCGGCCATAATTTGGATCGGCTTCAGTAGCCCGGCTGAACATCAAGGCGGCATATTTGAAGTCCCGGCAGTTGTGACGGGCAAAGTAATGCCGGCCGCGCAGGAAGAAATCATAGGCCCGGGGCGCAACCTCATGCTGTTCGCGCAGGTGATTGTGCTTCAGCGTGAGACTCAACGCATCGACGATCTGGTTGGCAATATCTTCCTGAATCTCGAACAGGTCTTTTCGCTGGCGGTCGTATTGGCGAGTCCAGAGGTGAAATCCATCTTCAGCCTGGATCAATTATGCCGTTACACGCAGATGCTCGCCGAATTGCCTGACGCTTCCCTCGAGCACGGTCTGAACCTTGAGTTGTTTGGCAATCTCGGAAATATCGGCATGTTTTCCAGAAAAGCGAAACGCGGCCACCCGGGAGGCCACTCGCAGACCCGGAACCTTGCAAAGGGAATTGAGTATTTCTTCTGCAATACCTTCACAGAAATAGGCCTGATCGCCATGCTCACTCATGTCATCAAATGGAAGCACTGCCACGGAAGGGGCGGCAGAAATCATAGAGTTTCCTGATTGCATGCCCGGCAGTGGTGAATCGCTGGGATCCTTGATGATGCCTTCCGGTGTGACTTCATATGCCCAGGCCAGGACCAGGGCGATCGGAAATCCAAGGCAAACGATCACGATCAGCAGGGTCAGCGCCCAGGGCGGCAGGCCCAATGCCTCGAAAGTCACTTCGCCCACTTGCATCATCATCCAGCCGACGATCACATAGGCCAATCCTACGCGCATTACTTTGCGTCGATAGAACTGTCCCAGAAGTGACTTGTTGTCCTTGTCGGCCATGATTGAGCACAGGAAAACCTGTACCTCCTCTACCTTAAGTATAGTGCAAATTTATCGGCCGCTCTGGCTCTTTGTCTTTGCCCTGGTTCCCTGCCGGTCGATCACGTGCATCTGCCACAGGTCTTTTCTCTCGATCTGGAGAAAGGGCTTCATAGCCAGGCATCCAGTTTTACCAATACTGTTTTCCAGGTAGCGCAGCTCTTCGAATTTCTCTCGCGTGCGTTCGCCAACCGGCAACTCAAGGCCGTTTTCACGGGCGATCAGCGCCGCTTTGGCCCGAATGGCCAGTTCTGTGTAAACCCGCAGATAACAGAGCATATCCACGACAATCGGACCTTCGAATTTCTCCCGCAAATCATCCAGGAATTCACCAATCTTCGACTCCGTGAAATGGCCGGATTCGATCATCGCGATCAGGTCCGCATCTGCGTCGAAATCCAGTTCCAGCCATTCATGCAAAGCCTGCGAACTCTTCTGAAAAACCAGTTGCAGCAGGAAGGGTAA
This sequence comes from Lysobacterales bacterium, assembly GCA_029859645.1. Classification (GTDB taxonomy): domain Bacteria; phylum Pseudomonadota; class Gammaproteobacteria; order Xanthomonadales; family SZUA-36; genus JAHEFT01. The sequence goes on from JAOUCS010000018.1 coordinate 1,704, forward strand.
AATGACCAGCGTTCCGACAGTCTGCAGCACGGGCGCGACGAGGAAATGATTGAATACCGAGTGCAGAAACACGGCGACTATCAAGCCGGGAAGATAGTAAAGAGGATTGATTTTCATCTGCCGCTCGGTCAGCGCCTGCGACATGATGGCAAAGATGGCGGCCACACCGCCGTGCATGATTGCCGTGCCAAAGCCACGGACTACCCAGACCGCGAAACTGGCAGAGGACTGCATCTGCAGGTATTGGAGGTTCTCAACCAGGGCAAAGCCCGCCCCGACTGCAAACCCCATAATGGCCGAATCAACCAGGAATCCGATCCGGTTGGACCGAAACAGGTAAACAATAACCGACGCCTTGAAAATCTCCTCTACCCAGGGTGCAAGGTAGCGGGCGAATGACTGAAAGGAAATATCGAACACGTTCAATAACGCGCCATTGACAACCATCGCAGCAATCGCGGTCAAGCCACCCATCACAATAACAGCCAATACGGAACGGAGGGTGACCAGCTTGTAGCTGTCCATGTATACCAGGATAACCAGGAATATAAGTACGGGTAACAGGCCGACGGGCGCCCTGGCGAGAAGTTCCAGTGACATTGCGTTTATATATTTTTGTTCGCGATTTTCGCGGGCAGTTCTGCTTTCAGATCTGTAGTATAACGATTTTCGCGCTGCCCATTGTCACTGAGATGGACAATTTCACATTGAGATGGACAATATCACTTGAAGTCGATACTGATAGACCCGTCCGGGGCCGGACTACTGACCCCGCCTTCGCGCAGGAACACCGCAAATTGCTGGTGTCCCTGGTTTACCACACGCAAAGTCCCCCCGGACATCGATACTGACTCAACGACCTTGTCCGCATTACCCTGGACTTCAGCAAATCCGCCGAATGCATAGCCGGTATCGTCGAGACCCACTTCAACTTCAGTTCCTGTCTCTGAGTTGAGATCAAAATTCAGAACATAGATACCGGAGTTTTCTCTCAGCGAAATCGTGCCGGAAAACCCCTCCCCATTCAGAACCATGTCATTCTTAAGAAAACCCGGCGGCTCCTGCTGGCCTGCAATCATCGTACCCACCATGCTGGCTGCATCATCCGAGACCGGACGGTCGGAGGAAATTTCATAAAACGCGACGGTCACTACCAAGCCCGCTGCAAAGGCAGCACCGACCGCGGCAGGCTGGATGGAGGGAAGCCATCCGGAGCCGAAGAAAGACGCTTTTTTGGCAGGCAATTTGATCTGTTGCAGAACCTGGCTTGCCAATTCAACCGGCGGCTGCTGCGCAGGTAGCCCTTCCATCAGGTTGGTTAACTTGAGCAACTCGGCATTCATCGCCCTGGCCTCGGCGGAGGACTCCAGGATCGCATCGAGTTCTGCCTGCTCGCCCGGGCCTAACTCGCCATCGATCGCGGCATTGATGAGTTCCAATGTTCGTTCATTAATCATATGAATCGTTCCTCAATAAACTCCACGAGCCTCGAGCGCCTCTCGCATGATCTGGCGGGCCGAGTACAGCCGTGATTTCACGGTTTTTTCCGGAATCTGCAGAATTTCTCCTATCTGCCTGTAACTACATTCCGAAAAATGACGCAGTACAACCACGGTGCGGTAGTCCTCTTTCAACTCCATCAAGCCGCCCTGAATTTGCCTGGACAGATCACCAGCATGCGCCGTTGCTTCAGGCCCCCGGGTATCTGCAACCTCTGTTTCGTCCAGCGGCTGCTGATTTTTCCCGCGCTTCAGCTGGTTGATGGATTCATTAACTGCAATTCGATAAATCCAACTGAAAAATTTGTACTTCGGATCGTATTGATCCAGACGCTCAAGTGCCCGCATAAAAACAACCTGCGTTATATCGGCTGCATCATCCGGATTACCCATAATCCGGTAGGCGGCATTGAATATGGGCTTCTCGTAATGCCTGACCAATTCCTCGAGCGCCCGTCGGTCACCCTGCTTACATCGCTCAATGAGTGCCTGATCACGACCGCCATTACTCATAACTACAGATCACACGCATAAAAGTTGGAAAAAAAAAACTGAAATCATAAGGTTCTGATGACAAACAATTTGTCAAATCCCGAGTATCGGAAAATATCGCCGATATGCTTATTGACATTGACCAGTTCCAAACCGGACTCGCCGCCCATCAATCGTTTGTGAGTACTGAGCAAAACACCCAGCCCGGCGCTGGAAATGTATTCCAGCGCGGCAAGATCCAGCACACAGCCATCTGTCACCAAATCCAGAAAATCCTGTGCCTTCTGCGCTTGTGCCGCATCCAGCCGCCCTTTCACCGCGACCTCGCCCGATTCCTTGAATTCAATTTCGAACATTCCGTTACCTCACTCCGCCACGACCCGGTTGGTGAAAGCTATTTTGCTCTTTCGGTCGTCGTATTCATAGTGTATCGAGTCCGCCATTTTCAGGACCAGGTAAAGCCCCAGTCCGCCGGGTGTTCGTTCAGACAGCGGTGCGTCTATGTTCACATCGCCGGCCAGCGTCGGATCGAATCGCTCCACGTCGAAATCCGTCAGGCTCACCTCGATACCGTGGTCGATTTTTTTCATCTCGATCATGATGTCCCGGTCGGTTTCCGTGTTGTAATTCACCATGTTTACAAAGAGTTCTTCGATCGACAAGTCGACTTTCATCCGCAGCGAGCTATCGATACCCTGCTCGTCGAAAAACTGTTCTGTATCCTCGACAATCACTTCGATCTGTTCGAAACTCCGCGGATAATACTTTTTCATCCGTTCTCCTCCGAAAGTCGCTTGACCAGGACCAGGGTAATATCGTCCTCCTGGGAAACACCCTCGCCGTGTTCTAAGGTAGCCCGCAAAATCTGCCGGGACAGTTCAGCCATCGGCAACCGGTGGTGGTATTTAACCAATTGGGCAACACGATCTTCCCCGAACTGAACGCCCTGGTTGCTTTCGTATTCATACACGCCATCAGATAACAACACCAGCAAGTCGCCCGGTGCCATTTTAAGGACTTCCGCCTGGCCCGTCTCCTGCAACTCGAGAATACCTACCGGGAAGGTCGTGGGCCGGAACCAGTGACAGCTTTCATCCGTTGCCCGGAAATGCAGGATGGGACCCTGCCCGCCCGAGTGATAGCGGATTTCATTCCGTGACAAATCGAGGAATCCCATGAAGGCCGTGATAAATCGATCGTCCGGCAGGTCTTCGGCCACCTGGTTGTTGACGTGCAGGTACGCTTCCTCGAGATTGGCGCCGCAGCGAAAAGCCACCCGCAGCATGGCCTGCATCTGCGTCGCGGACAGCGCCGGTCCAAAACCATGGCCAGTCGCATCCCCCATCAGGATGAACAACTCTTCGCCCAACACGACCAGGTCAAACAAATCACCACCCGCATGCCCGGTGGGCACGAAGTGACCAAATACATCATAGCCTGCAACTTCAGGCATCTCGGTGGGCAGGGTACTCATCTGGATTTCACGGGCCAGCGACACCTCCTCATCCAGGCGTTCCTTGAGCAGCAAAGCCTCGGTCAACTGCATACGCTGCACCGCCACGGCACATTGAGCCGCCAGCGTGGACGCCAGCAGTTCATCACTTTCATCAAACGGCCCGGTCGACTTGTTCGCCAATTGCAGCACACCAACCGGTTGTTTTTCCCAACCCAGCAGCGGCACATTCAGCACGGATTTGGTTTTGTAACCGGTAGCCTTGTCCACCGTCCTGGTAAATCGCGGGTCGGCATAAGCATCTGCAACATTGATGGTTTCACGAGTCACGAGACATTCGCCCACCAGCCCCTCGCCGGCCGCCAGGCGCGGTGCCGGCTTGAAGGCCGGTACTTTCATGGTGAGCTCGTCCCTGGCCGGGTCATAAATCCAGAGAGAAGCCTTGTCCGCTGCCAGGACCGTTTCACCGGCCTGGACCACTTCTGCCAGCAGATGCTTCAGGTCATAGGGCAGCGCCAGTTTCTGCGTAACATCGAGTATATGAGCCAGAGCAGCCTGGCTCAGCCGCGGTGCATCGATCGCCTGGTTCATACCTGGATAACTCTCCCGAGGGGGCAGCGGAACGCACAATGTAACAGAGATCATCCATCGATGAATTTTTCTCTATTAACATTAACTATCAATCGAATTGGAACAATCGATTTCTTTTATCGAAACGACCCGCCTACAATGGCGCCATCATTTAAACAGGAGTAATCAAGCCATGACCGAAACTCATTTGAACCCAGTACCTCATGTCGTTTTCAAAACCCGGGTACGGGACGAATCTGTCGAGGGTCCAAACCCGTTCCGCTGGCAGGATGTCAGTTCCGACGACATTTTTGCAGGAAAGAAAATCGTGGTCTTCGCGCTACCCGGCGCATTTACTCCTACCTGTTCCAGCACTCACCTGCCCGGATTTGAAGAAAAGTACGAAGAATTCAAGGCCCTGGGGGTAGACGAAATTTATTGCCTGAGTGTGAATGATGCTTTCACCATGTTCCAGTGGGGAAAACACCAGGGCGTAGAAAAGGTCAAGCTGCTGCCGGACGGAAGCGGTGAATTTTCCCGCCTGATGGGCATGCTGGTCCGCAAGGACAACCTCGGCTTCGGCGATCGTTCCTGGCGATATTCGATGCTGGTCGAAGACGGCAACATCAAGGCGCTGTTTGAAGAACCAGGAAAATGTGATAACTGCCCGACCGACCCTTTTGAAGTCAGTGATGCCGGCACGATGCTGAATTTCCTGAAAGCACAACAGGGTTAACAGGGTCCTCTGATATAGTAATCTCTTGATTGTTTAATCATTGAGGAGAGACATCAGATGGGCAAAACACTTCTCAGCACCCTGGCCCTGGCGGCAATGATCGCGGCGCCTGCTGCGATCATTGCCAAGTCCGAACCACCAGAGATCTCACTCGAGGGACTGGAACTGGTGGAGAAGACCCGCAGGGGCGCACTGTATGCCGACCCGGGCGTCGACTGGAATGTCTACGACCAGGTTCGGCTCGAGACAGCTACTGTCGCATTCCGCAAAAATTGGCAGCGCGATCAGAACCGTTACCAGGTGCAGAAAGTCAGGGCATCCGATATGGAACGTATCAAGACCGGCCTGGCTGAGTTATTTGACCGCGTTTTTTCCGAGGAACTCAGCAAGGGTGGGTACGAAATGACTGAATCTTCCGCTGACAACGTCATGAGAATCGTCCCCAGCATCGTTGACCTGGACGTGTACGCGCCTGACACGAGAGCTCCCGGTATTCAACAGTCCTACACCGAAACAGCAGGACGCATGACGCTGAAACTGGAAATGTATGATTCCGTCACTGGTGATTTGATTGCGACCGTCAGCGACCGCCGCGAATCGCCACGACGAGGGTACATGCAGTGGACTACCAGCGTGACGAACAATGCCGAGGCCAGGCGCATGCTCCAGAGCTGGGCCGTTCGATTGGTTGAATTGCTGGACGAGGCGCGCAACGGCGACCTTACCCCGTAAAAAAACACCCCGCTGTAACGGGGTGTTTTCCTTGATCCCTGCTACTTGGACCAGTCAGGCAACCTCGCCGGCGTCCACGGCGCCCCCTGCGACTCGAGCTCAGCTTCCAACGCAGCCAGGTCACTGGCTATGGACTTCAACTCCGTCAGGACCGCAGGGAACTGCGCAGCGGCAATCTCGTAAGAATCACGGTAATTACCGGTCACTGCAGACTGGCTTCCCCAGCTTCCGCCGGCGATCATTCCAATCCTCTGGGTCAGGGACATCGGTACGGGTTCGGCACGGCTGGATACCGTTCTGTCACCCTTCAAGCTGACTTGCAGAACCTTCATCCGGGCATCGAGAGCCCGGACCGCTGCGGCCTGTGTTTCGGTAGTGGCCGGCGTATCCTGCACCGCTTTCAACAGGTGCTTGATCCTGGTCTCGATTTCACCCGCGGCCCGATTGGCGCCCATCACGGCCCGGTACAACTCGGCGGTTTCAGCCTGGAATTCCAGCACGGCACCGCGGTCTTCGGCAACCAGGCCGCCCGTAAAGAGGGGCTTGAGCACAAATTCACGGGCATCACCGACTTCGTCCAGCCGGCCTTCAACGCGCTTGGCGAGTTGCACGCTGTAGGTGCCGGGTAACACCATCGGACCCTGCGGGGTCCCTTCCCAGGGCGCACGGTCAGTCGACGGACTGAGATCTACCGGATCCGGCGCAGGATAACGCATGTCCCAGGCCACCCGATGGAATCCCTTGTCCGCCGGGCCATTGATTCGCTGAACCACGTTCCCCTGTGCGTCCCGAACGGTCAGCACCAGGGACGGCGCTTCTTCACGGTCTTCACGGCGCAATGCATCCCAGGCCGGGTACGGATTGTCTTCTCCTTTCTCCGCCCTTTCCTTTTCCGCCTTCCTGCGCTGATCTTTCAGCGACTGCAATTCTGCCGGCAGGTAATAGGAGAAGACCGCGCCATAGGGCGGGTTTTCCGCCACGTAACGGCCGGTACCCCAGTCACCCTTACCGCCCCAGCCACGACGCGCGTCAGGATTGAACAACCAGGTTTCCCGGACCGGGAACAGCACGGCTCCGGCATCCAGGTCCGCTTGCGGGGTTCGCAACGGGGCATAATCGTCGAGGATGTAAAACCCCCGTCCAAAGGTCGTCACGACCAGGTCGCCTTCGCGGCGCTGGATTTCAAGGTCGCGTACTGAAATGGTCGGAAGCCCTGTCAGCTTGTTCCAGCTTTGTGCTCCGTCGTTCGTGAAAAACAGGCCAAACTCAGTGCCAGCAAACAGCAGGCTGGCGTCCTCGTGGTCCTCGATGATCGTGTGCGCAGTCCCCCGTTTGGGTAAGCCATCCACCAGTAACTCCCAACTTCGCCCGCGGTCCGATGTTTTCAGGACGTAAGGTTTATGATCCCCGCGCTTGTGATTATCGAACACTGCGTAGGCTACATTCGCATCATGATGAGAAGCGATAATATCCTCCACCAGTGACATGTCGGGCACACCCGTGAACGATTCCTGCCGGCGCCAGTTCTGCCCCCCGTCCTCACTCACATGAATAAGACCGTCGTCGGTGCCGGCGTAAAGCAGGCCTTCAACCAGCGGGCTTTCATCCACCGCGATCAGGCTGCCATACATCGACGTCGACATGTTCTTGGCGATGGCATCCACACTCCAGATCCGTCCCATGACTTCCAGCTGGTTGCGGTCGAGCTGCCGGCTTAAATCTCCACTGACTGCCACCCAGCTTTCGCCACGGTCGTCCGAGCGGAACAGGCGTTCGGAACCGTAATATAGCCGGCTGCTGTTGTGCGGAGAAATGATCAATGGCGCGTTCCAGTTCCATTTATAGGCGTTCTCATCGGCCCCGGGTTGCGGAGTGATCGCCAGGCGCTCACCGGTGACGCGATCGAAACGGACCAGGCCACCATACTGGTACTGTGCGTACACTATATTCGCGTCGGTCGGATCGATCTGCGCCTTGAACCCATCGCCAAACTGTGCGATCCACCAGTCGGCGTTCGAAATACCATCGGTGTAGGTGGTCCGGCTGGGGCCACACAGGGTGAAGTTGTCCTGCGTTCCACCGCAAACGTTGTAAAACGGCGCATCGTTGTCAGGCGTCCCCCGGTAAAACTGGGTGACCGGCAAGTTGGTCACGTGCCGCCAGGTCTCCCCGCGGTCCCAACTTTCATAGACCCCGCCATCACCACCAATGTACAAGTGTCGGCTGTCAGCCGGGTCGATCCACAGGGCGTGGTCATCGACATGGCGGTTCTTGAACGAAATCTTCTCCCAGGTTTTGCCTCCGTCCTCGGACCGATGAGTGAAGGTGTCAACCGCGTAAACGACATCCGCGTCATTGGGATCAACATACAGTTCGTTATAGTACTGGGGGCTGCTGGTCATATGATCGGAGCGTTTCTCCCAACTCTCCCCGAAATCAGTACTTCGATAAACACCCTTGCCCTCGTCATCCGCTTCGATGATGGCATACAACGTTCCGGGAGCGGTCTCCGCGGCAACCAGCCCGATCCTCCCCATCTCGCCGGTCGGCAAGCCCTTGGTGATCTTTCTCCAGGTCTTGCCGCCGTCGCTGGTTTTATGAATACCGCTGCCGGGACCACCATTGATCAGCGTCCACACGTGACGCCTGCGCTGATAGCTGGATGCGACGATCACATCGGGATTGACTGGATCGATTACGAACTCGTTGGCGCCGGTGTCCTCATCGATCTCGAGAATTCTTTCCCAACTGGCGCCGCCATCGATTGTCTTGTAAAGCCCGCGATCACCACCTGAATTCCATAGCGGACCCTGGGCGGCAACCCATACGGTGTTGCTGTCTTCAGGATGAATGCGAATCATCGAGATGTGCGCGGAATCCTTGAGGCCCATGTTCTGCCAGCTTTGACCGCCATCGAGAGATCGATAGACACCGTCACCGAACGCCACGCTGCGCTGCGAATTGTTTTCCCCGGTGCCGACCCAAACGGTATTCGGGTTCGAGGGATCCAGTTCAACGACACCAATGGAATAGGAGGATTCCTTTTCGAATACCGGTTTCCAGGTGACCCCGTTATTTTCGGTTTTCCACAAGTTGCCGCTGGCGAACGCCACGTAATGAACCTGCCACTGCTCAGGATGAAAAGCGAAGTCAGAAACGCGGCCTGAGGTCAACGCCGGCCCGATCGAGCGCAAAGGGATGCCGGCCAAAGGGTGGCTGTCATTGGCAGCGACGCCCGGTTGACAGGAAATGAAAAGAAAAAGAGAAAGAACCGAAGTTCCCAGCAGCTTCGTGCGCAGCATAGCGAATCCTTCTTTGAATGATTACAGACTGGTCAGGAAGTGTACTTAATTTGAATTTCGCTTGCGACGATCAGGATCAATCTCCCATTAATCCTCGGTACAGGTAGTCACGGGCGTGAGCCTCTGTAATTCGATTTCGCCCTGCACTCCGTCAATTTCCGAGAAAAAATTCATGCGGGCCCTGGTGCAACTGAGGAAAATGAGTTCGACATCACCCCAGGCCCCGAGCGTGGCTTCACCCTCACCCGTAAATGAACCACCGGTCGGCTGCAGGAATTCGAGGACCGCGCGGCGACCATGTAACTGTCCCACAGCCACCATCCATTGTTGTTTTCCGGTTGCCGGTTCGAAAGTCATCCAGTAAATGACGACCTGTCCGGTACTGGGAACCACTTCCAGCATGAAACCCTGGTGCTTCCGCTCGGTATTGAACCAGGAACCGGTCAACCCGCCATCAGATACAGGATCGAAATCGGCGTCCACTCCATCAAGAATGATGTCGCGGATCGCAAACCGCATATCCGGCCCCTCGTACTGGCCATTGTCGGCTGTCGACGCAATGACCATGTCCAGCTCCGGGATGACAAAAATATACTGGCCGGCAAACCCATCCGCCGTATGCACCGCGATGTCTCCACCAGGCCGAGGGTAATGACGGGTCCACCACTGGTAGCCATAGGAGACGTTTTCGGGAAACACCAGGGGGTCCGATACAAAATTGCTGTACTCACCCCAACTCTCCTCGATCCATTCACGGGAGAGGATTCTCCGCGATTGCCACGCGCCCCGGTCAAGATATAGCTGACCGATTTTCGCCAGGTCAGTGGCCTTGAGCCACAGACCGTGACCCGTCGGTGTCAATCCGGGCTGGAATTCCCGGATACCGGTTCCGCGTGGCTGGCCTGCCAGGTCGACCTCGAGGTAGTAGTCCCTGATGTCCATCGGATCGAACAGGTGCTCGATCGAGTAATTCAAGGCGCTTTGCCCGGTGAGGTTCCAGATGACACCGCCCAGCAGGTTTGACACGCCCGTACTGTAGCGAAAGTTACTGTCATGCGGGGCTGTCGCTGGCCTTGACAGAACGTAACGCCACCAGTCGCTGGATTGCGTCATTTGGTAAACCGGGTTAGCGGGGTCGGTAAAGTAGCTCGACCACTCATCCCATTGCAGACCATGCCGCATGGTCAACAGGTCATGCAGCCGGATAAGGCGCTTTTCAGGTTCGGCCGCAAAAATATCTGCATAGTCCGGGAATAGCTGATCAATGGTCCGGTCAGGCGTCGGAATGTGCTGCCTGCCGATACCTATCCCGATCAGGGCAGAAGCCCAGCTTTTAGTCACCGAGTAGAGGGGCATCAGGTCCCCTGGCCGGTATCCATTGAAATACTGTTCCAAGACCAGGCGTCCGTGCCTTGCGATCAGCAGGCTTTTCAGCCGGCCATAGTCACCCCGCTCGATTGCGGCAACGAGGTCGCTGATCATGCCCGGGTCAATATCAACAGCTTCCGGAGAAGCTTCCGGCCAAACGAAAACATCTGCCCGGATACTTTGTACCGGGCAGATGCTCGCCAGAAGGCTCAGCAGTATGAGGAAGAGGGCTTTCATGGACAGGGAAAGAGACCGCCCCCGGCCGTGATCGATTTCAGTTTTCAGCCTTCAGCAGCTGCTTTACGTTCCTTGTAACCACGGACTGCAGCGTTAAAACGTTCAGCGATGCGCTCTTCCATTTCGACCGAGTAATTGAAAGAAGCTACGATAGCCGCCTTGTTACCGGGCGTGTTATCCGGGTCAGCCTCGGCCGCCTGCAGGCACTCACGAAAACCGACGACTTCCTCCTGGAACACGGCGATCTGCTTCTTCGCATTGACCAGATCATCATAAACCGCTTCTTCCGGAATGGCGTCCGGAGATGTAGGAAGAACACATTTCTGGGCAGCTTCGGGCAATACCTGCTCATAATCCGCGTCATCGTCCTGGGCAACAACATTGGCGCACAATACGGCTGCAGCAAGCAAAGTAAAAATTCGTTTCACAGTGAGACTCCTTGATTAACCGAGAACCGATTATACATGGGCAGACGCCATGGTTGACAATGCCTGCCGAACAATTAACTCTTACGTGCTTGGATAAAATCAAGGAGTCCAGGATGCCCTTTGCACTCAAGTCCCTTCTGTTCTTTGTCGCCCTGGCTGCCCTGGGTATTGGAATCACATCGCCACTGGCGGCACAACTGGACGCCAGGCTGCTTGATGGCCTGTCTGCCCGAACGCTGGGACCGGCAGCAGTGAGCGGACGTATCACCGCTATCGACGCCGTCGCCACTGATCCGAACCATATCGTTATCGGCGCGGCCACCGGCGGAGTCTGGCTTTCCAGCAATGGCGGGCTGACCTGGACAGCCGTATTTGACGACCAGCCGGTCGCTTCCATTGGCGCCGTGGCGATCAACCAGAACAACCCGGACATCATCTGGGTGGGGACCGGTGAGGGAAATGTCCGCAATTCCACGTCGATTGGCGGCGGCATGTTCAAATCCATCGACGGTGGCAAAACCTGGCAGAACATCGGCCTGGAAGGTACCGAGCGCATCAACCGCATCGCGCTGCACCCGGACCTGCCAAACGTGGCTTATGTGGCGGCCCTGGGCACGCTCTGGGGAGAGAACGAAGACCGGGGTATTTTCAAAACGACAGACGGTGGCAAAACCTGGCGCAAGATCCTCTATGTGGACCAGAAAACCGGCGGCACCGACGTCAAGCTGGACCCCTTCAATCCGGAGAAACTGTATGCCAGTATGTGGCAGCACCGCCGCTGGCCTTACTTCTTCGAATCCGGCGGCCCCGGTTCGGGCATGTATGTATCCTGGGATGGCGGCGAAAACTGGCAGCAAAAAACCGAAGACGACGGCCTGCCTGCGGGAGAGTTGGGACGTATCACTTTTGCCCCTTCAGCTGCCCGCAAGGGGCGTGTATATGCGCTGGTGGAGGCCAAAAAAAGCGCCATGTTGCGATCCGATGACGGCGGTCAGAGCTGGGCAAAAACCAATGAAGAGTACGACATTGCCGTCCGTCCTTTCTACTACACTGAAGTCGCTGCTGACCCGGAAAACGCCGATCGTGTCTACAACATCTTTACCCGTCTGAGTGTTTCCATCGACGCCGGTAAGACGTTCGAACTCAACCCGGTCGTCGACTGTTGTGCAGCGGGCAATACCATCCATATCGACAATCACTCACTCTGGATCAATCCCAGCGATTCGAGACACCTTATACTGGGTAACGATGGTGGTATCGCGATCAGCAGGGACCGGGGTGAAACCTGGCGTTTTGTTCGCAACCTGCCGTTGTCGCAGTTCTATCACATCCGGGTGGACAATGATGTTCCTTACAACATCTATGGCGGCCTGCAGGACAATGGCAGCTGGCGCGGCCCCTCGGAAGTCTGGGAGAATGCCGGAATTCGCAACCTGCACTGGCAGGAAGTCGGTTTTGGCGATGGTTTTGATACCCTGCCCGACCCTGAAAATTCCCGCCGGGGCTACGTGATGTCCCAGGGCGGATTCCTCTCGACCTGGAACCTGGATACCGGTGAACAGCGCCTGATCAGGCCAGCCCCTCCGAATCCCGATGTCGACCTCAGGTTCAACTGGAGCGCAGCGATTGCACAGGACCCGTTCGAACCGGCGACCATCTATTACGGTAGCCAGTTCGTCCACAAATCGACCGACCGCGGCGCCAGCTGGACGACCATCAGCGACGACCTGACATCCAACAACCCTGAGTGGCAGACATTCAGGGAAAGCGGCGGATTGACCCGCGACGTAACAGCGGCCGAGAACTACACCACGATCGTTTCAATCGCGCCAAGCCCGCTCGAACAGGGAACACTCTGGGTGGGCACGGACGATGGCCGCATCCACGTGACCCGCGATGGCGGCGATAGCTGGAAGCGAATTGACGAGGGCGCCAGGGGCGCACCTGCCAACGGCTGGGTGCCGATGATCACCGCTTCTCCGCATGATGCCGGCACCGCCTTCGTGGTGTTTGACAATCACCGCCGGTCCGATATGAACACTTATGTCTTTCGCGCACAGGATTATGGCCGCAGCTGGACCAACCTGGGCAGTGAAGACCTGTCCGGCTATGCCCTGTCAGTCCTGCAGGATCCGGTTGACCCTCAATTGCTGTTCCTGGGCACCGAATTCGGCCTGTTTGTCTCGGTAGATGGCGGTGCCGGTTGGTCGAAATTTACCGCCGGCGTACCCACGGTATCGGTCATGGACATGGCGATTCAGCCCCGTGAGAATGACCTTGTGCTGGGAACACATGGCCGTTCTTTGTACGTGCTGGATGACTACAGCGCCCTGCGGGGGCTGGACAATTCCGCCTTCAATCAACGCCTTGCCATTCTCAGCGTCACCCCCGGGCAGCAATACACGGCAAACCAGACACCCTCCACGCGCTTTACCGGTTCCGGAGAATTCAGGGCGGCTAACGAACCGTATGGCGTGATGATCACGTTCGTGGCCAGCGGCGATGACTTGCCGCATCCGGATGAATACCTTGAGCGTGAGCGCAAGTCCCTGCAACGCGCTGCCTCCTCCGGCAAGGACACCGATGATGATGAGGATGATGAGGATGACAAGAACACGCCCCCCAAGGTTGAGATGACCGTTCGTGATGCCGCAGGAAGCATCATTCGAACCCGCAAGTTCAGTGTTCAGCAGGGCATCAACCGCATCGTCTGGGATATGCAGCGTGACGGTGTCAGGCCGATGCCCGGACCGGAACCGGCAGAGCTTGCAGACGGGCTGCCCGGCGGTCCCGAGGTGCCGGCCGGTGACTATGAAGTCACACTCAGCCTGGTCGGGGAGCACGATGAACCGGCTACCTCAAGTCAGCCCGTGACGGTTCTTGCCGATCCACGCTCCCCCTTCAGTGCCGCGGCCCGCGAGTCCAATTACCAGGCCCGGCTTGAAGTCATGGGAATGCAGGAACAGGCTGTCACCGCGGTCGAGCGTATTGCCCATGCGCAGGCCGGGGTTGCCACAGCACTCGAGCTGATCGGACAGCATCAGCAACCCGGTGCCGAACCGGATGAAAACCTGAAGACTTTGACAGAAAGCGCAAAAAGCGTGCAGAAAGGACTGGCAGAACTCGAGCAACGTTTCCGGACGCCGCCAAAAACAAAGGGCATCGTTTATGATGATGACAAGGTGACCAGCAAGGTCGGACTTGCCGGTTACTACATTGGCAGCACCAACGATGCACCGACGGCCACTGCAGCGATTTATCTGGAGCAGGCCAGGGTTTCGCTGGATACTGCCCTGGAAAGCCTCGAGCGTTTCATGCAGCAAGAGCTCGAGCCTTTCCGCAGGTCGATGTCAGATGCGGGCATCGGCCTGTTTGCGACATCCATCGGCGAATAATGCGGGAGTAACAAGCCTTGAACATGGACACCTGGGCAGGCGTGGCGCAAGCCATCCTCGACGGTTTCAACCGGCACTACTCGCTGTTTCGCCAATACAGCCGTGAGGGCAAAGAGTGCTTTGAACGGGCTGACTGGGCTCGCGCTACCCAGGTGAGCCGCGAACGTATCATGGGTTATGAGCAACGCGTTCAGGAAACCGTCGATGCGATCCAGCGCGATTTTCCCGAAGTGAGCAGGAACGCCGAACTCTGGCCGCGAATAAAGATCGTGTTCATCGGAAAATTGATGAATCATTTGCAATCTGAATGTGCAGAAACATTCTATAATTCAGTAGCATGCAGAGTACTCCACAGAGATTACTACAAAGGTGACTATATCTTCTGGCGCCCGGCGATCAGCACGCAGTACCTGCGTGGATCACAACCGGCTTACCGCAGCTACTACCCCGACAGCGACGGCCTGCGGCGTTGCTTCCTTGAAATCCTGACCAGTTTCAACCTGGCTAATCGTTTTGAAAACCTCCGGCGCGATACACGCTACCTCGAACGCGCCCTGCTGGAACGGCGCTCTGACAACTGGAAGGCGAAACCCAACTTCCAGGTACAGGTGCTCGATTGCCTGTTTTACCGCAACAAGGCGGCCTATGTGGTGGGCAGGCTGATCAACGGCGATATCAAGCAGCCCTTTATTATCCCGATACTCCGTTATGACGATGGAACGATCGGCATTGATGCCCTGTTGATGCGCCAGAAAGACGTGGCTGTGCTGTTCAGCTTTTCGCGCGCCTATTTCCTGGTGGACATGGAAGTGCCATCCGCCTACGTGTCCTTCCTGCTATCCATCATGCCCCGCAAGTCGATTGTCGATCTGTACGCGATGCTGGGTTTGCAGAAGCAGGCCAAGACAATTTTCTACCGGGAGTTGCAGCACCACCTGAGGCATTCGCGGGACATGTTCCAGGTTGCGCCAGGTGTGCGCGGCATGGTCATGCTGGTGTTCACGATGCCGTCCATGCCGTTTGTTTTCAAACTGATCAAGGACCGCTTCGATCCGCCGAAAACCGCTTCAAGACAGGAGGTTAAAAACAAGTACCTGCTGGTCAAGAACCATGACCGGGTTGGCCGGCTGGCCGATACGCTGGAGTATTCCAACGTCGCCATACCGCTGGAACGCATCGACCCCAACCTGCTGGAGCAGTTGCAGAATGACGCCGCGGGTTCGGTTGAAGTCGATGGCGAGATGCTGGTCATCAAGCACATCTATATCGAACGGCGCATGGAGCCGTTGGATAATTATCTCGCGCAGGCGTCACCGCCCGAAAGAAAGCGCGCAATCAGGGATTACGGCAACTCTATCCGCGACCTCGCCGGAGCCAATATTTTCCCCGGGGATATGCTGAAGAAGAATTTTGGCGTCACCCGCCATGACCGCGTGGTATTTTACGACTACGATGAAATCTGTTACATCACGGAATGCAATTTTCGCAAGGTGCCGCCACCCCGTGACTTCAATGACGTCATGTCGGATACGCCCTGGTATTCGATCAGGGAGAATGATGTTTTTCCGGAAACGTTTGGCCCTTTCTTTTTCGCCGACCCGGTTGACATGCAACTATTCAAGGAAGACCACGCTGAATTGATGACCGCCACGTGGTGGAATGAGGTTAAGGAAAACATTCTTACCGGCAACCAGGCCGACGTTTTCCCCTACCCCCGGAACAGGCGCTTCAAATACCGTTACGGCTAGGCCGAAGCGACCCAGTCGACCACGGCCCTGGCCCAATTTTCGCCATCTTCCTCCTGGATGAAGTGGCGTCCTTTGAGCGAGACATGCGGTTGCCCACGAGTGCCTGGAACCAGCTTCAGGAACGGCTTTTCCCCACCCTGCATGATCGGGTCCGCGTCCGAAAAACACATCAATGCCGGCTTTTGCCACTGCATCAGTGCTTTCCAAGCGCTGCGATTGGCTTGTGCAGCGGGATCGTCCGGGGCAATCGGCACCAGCAGCGGAAACTGGCGCGCACCCGCCTTGTAATCATCGTCGGGAAAAGGCGCCCGGTAGGCCTCCATTTCCGCCTCACTCAAATCGCCATGACCAAACAGGTTGACGATCATACCGGTATCGAAAACCGGATCATCCTGGCTGAATCTGCGCCAGCGGTGGAAAGCCTCGTTGATCTGCTGGTCACCCGTCGGCAGGCCGGTGTTGGACAAGGAGAAACGAGCAAAACGGTCCGGATCTTCGGCCACTAGCCGTAGACCGATCAGGCCACCCCAGTCCTGCCCCAGCAGGGTGATATCACGGATTCCCAGCGCGCTGATCCATTGCGCCATCCAGTACACATGCTTCCGGTAGCTGTAGTCCTGTCGCCCAGCGGGCTTGTCAGACCGGCCGAATCCGACCAGGTCCGGAGCCAGCACGCGGAAACCCGCTGCGACGAATACCGGGATCATCTTCCGGTAAAGGTAACACCAGGTAGGTTCTCCATGCAGGCAAAGCACGACAGGTCCGCCTGGTGGCCCCTCGTCCAGGTAAT
Organism: Lysobacterales bacterium; assembly: GCA_029859645.1. Classification (GTDB taxonomy): domain Bacteria; phylum Pseudomonadota; class Gammaproteobacteria; order Xanthomonadales; family SZUA-36; genus JAHEFT01. The sequence continues at coordinate 18,454 of JAOUCS010000018.1, forward strand.
GAATGCGCAGCGGGCCGAGGTCTTGATCGGACACTTCAACATAATGAGGCTGAAACGGAAAACCAGGCAGGCCCTCGAAACGATCGTCAGGTGTGCGCAGTACGGCCATACTTCCTCCAGAGTCGATAGGTGAGCAGGAACGCAAGCACCAGGGCGTAGAGGCTTGCGTCGAGTGTATCGAGTTTAACTTGCCAGTAGAAGTGCCACACCCCCAGCATGGCGACCAGGTAAACCAGTCGGTGCAGTTTCTGCCAGCGCCTCCCGAGACGTCTCATCATGCCGTTGGTAGACGTAATCGCCAGCGGCACCAGCAGCAGGAGCGCGGCAAATCCAATGGTGATGTAAGGCCTTTCAGCAATGTCTTCGAAGATAGCCTGCAAATCAAAACGTTGGTCGAGCCCCGCGTAAACCATGAAATGCATCAACACGTAAAAAAAGGCAAACAGGCCGAGCATGCGGCGAAAACGGATCAGCCAGTTCTTACCGGTGATAAATCGAAGCGGTGTGACGGCCAGCGTAATCAGCAGAAAATTCAGCCCCCAGATGCCCAGCCGGTGAAGCAGCGTTTCGACCGGGTTGGCCCCGAGACTCATTCCCGCAATGCCAAAGGTTTCCAACCCGAGTTTGCCAAGGGGTACCAGGCAAAGCAGGAACAACAGGATTTTAGCCAGTCGAATCGAACCTGGGTCCATCAAAAATTCTTGCGCAGATCCAGCCCGGCGTAGAGATTCGCCACTTCTTCCGCGTATCCATTGAACATCAGCGTGGGCTGCTTTTCGGCAAACAGCCCTGCACCGATTCGCCGTTCCCTGGCCTGGCTCCAGCGCGGGTGACTGACCTCCGGATTCACATTGGCGTAAAAACCATACTCGCGAGGCGCCGCCATTTCCCAGGAAGTATTCGGCTGACGCTTGACAAATTCAATCTCGACGATGGACTTGATGCCCTTGAATCCGTACTTCCAGGGTACAACCAGGCGCAATGGCGCGCCGTTCTGGTTCGGCAACTCTTTGCCGTACACGCCCACGACCATCAACGTCAGCGGGTGCATCGCTTCGGCCAGCGTCAGGCCTTCGACATAGGGCCAGCGCAGAACGGGACGCTTCTGGCCCGGCATCTGTTTCGGGTCCAGCAGTGTTTTGAACCGGACAAAGCGCGCATCCGAACCCGGGTCGAAACGTTTCAGCAGGTCACCCAGCGGGAAACCGACCCAGGGCACCACCATCGACCATGCTTCCACGCAACGGTGGCGGTAGACGCGGTCTTCAAAGGTATGGGGGCTGACGATATCCTCGTAAGCGTATTCGCCCGGTTTTCCGCACTCACCGGAGACTTTGACAGTCCAGGGTGAGGTCACGAAATCCTGTGCATTGCGGTAAGGGTCCTCCTTACCGGTGCCGAACTCGTAAAAATTGTTGTAGGTCGTTACATCCTGCCAGGAATTGGGCTCCTCTTCGGTGCTGTAAGGCCCCTTGACCGTGTCCAGGTCTCGCCCCTGAGCCCGCAGGTTTGCGGGCATACCGGCCAAAGCCAGGCCAGCGCCGGCAGCCAGGCCTGCATCACGGATAAACTGGCGACGGTTGAGGTAATTGCGCTCGCTGGTAATTTCCCAGGAGTGTATTTTTTTTCCAGTATTCAAGACTTCTTCCTGTTCGTTGTTGCCTATGAGACCCGACCGGGCCCCATTGCATTTCAAACAGTTTGGCTTACAAAGGCCCCGGCTTGTCAGGTCCTTCTGTCAGGGTTTCGCACAGTGGCACGGCGTCGTTGACGATTCGCTGTATCGGCACCGTTCCGGCCCGGCCGCTCTGGCCCAGATCATAGCTCACGTTTCCTGTAAAGCAGTCATCGAACTCAACCGTCATTGAGCCATCCGATTCATTGACGACCGGGGGAGTTTCCGAATCCAATATCATTCCGGAACTCCAGGTAATGTCCAGATTGGCGGTATTACCGGTAAAAGGCCCAACCGCAGTCATCCAGCGATGACCCGGATCGCCGATCATGGCGGGTGTATCCGCCGGCGGGCGCTCGAGATCGTAGGTAAACCAGGCCAGGAACATCAGGTTCTGCGTGTCAAACACATCGATCAGAAAACCCTGCCCGGTAGTCGGCGGATAGTACCAGCTTCCTGACATTGCGTAAGTGATGGAGAAAGGCGCCGGAGGTGCAAAAACATAAAAGAATTCGCCACTGGCGGGAGCCTGTAACGGCTGTGCCACGAAAAAATAGTCCTTGTTGGTCTCCAGTTCGACGTCACCCTCATCGTCCGCCCAAAATATGCGGTTATTGTAAGGATTGGCCGGATCGAAAGGAGCGGTGTAAATCTGCAGGCACATGTCCACATCGAAATCGAGTGAAATATCGCGGTAGTAGTAAGTGCCGGTAGTGGAGACCTGAACAGGGCCGATCTGCTGATACTGTGAGTCGCCGCATTCAGAATCACTGGTTGGATCCCCGGGTGCAAAATCTCCCTCGGTCCACTCGGGAACTTCGACCTTGCTCACCGATGTTACCTCGCCTGGCCCTGAGTAAGTCACTGCCCATGCGCCCTGGCGGTTGACCCAGACACGCTCCGGATTGCTGCACCAGAGCTGAACCACCAGCACGTAATTTACCCCGGCGATCAGGTTAACCTGGCTGGCTTCATCGATGCCAATTGGCGTGATCAGGTTATTCCCGGGACGATCGGGATCGAAGCTGTTTTCATAGACATTGGCGCTGATATCCACGCCCATTAAATTATAGGGGTCGGTCATGATGTAATTGCCGGTTGCCGCAACCTGAAATACACCGACTTCCTGGTAACCCAACGGATCAGTACCCCCGCAGGTGCCCGGCAACGGGGCGAGAAGTGGTTCGGACCCGTCAAAAACCCCCGAAACCACCGAATTTACGGCCAGGACGCTGAGCGGAAAAACCGCCAGCAGAAACATCAGTGCAGCTTGTTTAAGCCGGTTAGTCATTAATTGTCCCCTGTCGAATTACGTCAAGTTGATCAGTGTGCAAATCTACGAGGCTGGGGATCAGAATACAAGTGGTACGAGCCACCAGCTGCTCGCTTTGTAGTCAGTCCAGCCTTCATGCCGGGACATGCTGACTTCCTTCATGATCATGTTTACCGCGAATAAACCCAGCCACACCCAGGCCAGCACCAGGAAAGGCAGCCAGTGCCAGACCATCAGCGCAAAACTTCCATAGATCATCATCTCGCCCAGGTAATTGGGGTGTCGCACATAGCGGAACATACCATCGGTAATCAAGCCCCTGCTGACTCTCAGCGTGAAGTACTTTTGTGCATCTGCGGCCAGCATGATGGCCGTGCCGGTAACGCAGAGGGTAATGCAGAGTGCGAACCAGGCGCCCTGGGACAACGGGTAGTCGGGCGCGGCCACGCCGGAAATCAGCAACCATCCGAACACCCAGTACCAACCCAGCACTCCGATAAATGCATTGATGCCACCGGCAATGGTGATGCGCACCTGCCAGCCCGTATCCGGAAAAGCCATATCCTTGATGAACCAGGCCAGGCCATAACTGCCATGCAAACCCAGGTAGATCCAGGCTGCAACGGAAAAATTGCCGTAATACCACATCAGGAATCCAAGAAAAAAGAACGTTCCACACTTCTGGAAATTGATCACCCAGGAGAATTTCCAGGGCCGGGGCCCGCCGCCGAAGTCCTGCACCATATAATCGGTTAACCTGCGTGTCCTGACGGCCCACGCAGGTGCCTCTACGCCGGTGGGGAGCATGATACTGAATTTCCGTAAGCCCGTTGAAAGGCACAATTGAATTCAACCAGGTTCCATTGCATGATGCTTCCCATTGAATTTCGCGACAATACCCACATTATGCATGTGTCCCGCTACCTTGCCATATAATCCGTCCATGCAATAATTCCGATGAAGAAATCCATACTCATAACCGCCTGGCTCTCACTGCTGCTGGTCTCACCGCTGGTCTCACCCCTGGTCCTGGATGAACAGGATGATTCCAGAACCTTGCGGTTTTTTCACACCCACACCACGAAAACCCTGGCTGTCACCTATTATCGCGACGGGCTGTACCTGCTTGAACCGATGGAGGAACTGCGGGCTTTCCTGGCGGACTGGCGTGATGGCGAGAAAAAGGAAATCGACCCCAGGCTGATGGACATCCTGTGGAAAATCCAACAGGTAAGCGGCAGCAATGAAACCTACGAGGTGATCTCCGCCTACCGTTCGCCCGGCACCAACCGGTACCTGCGGAACAAGAGCAATGGAGTGGCGCAGAATAGCCAGCATATCCTGGGTAAGGCAATTGATGTACGCTTGCGTGGCATGGACACCAGGAAACTGCGCGACGTGGCCCTGCAACTGAAACTGGGCGGCGTGGGTTACTACGAAAAAACAGATTTCATTCATGTCGACACCGGCCGTGTCCGGCGCTGGTAAAGGGAAGTAACGCTTGAGATTTACACTATTGGTCCTGGCAGCCGGCCTGGTTTTCTCCAATGTCGATGCAGCAGCACAGACAGACGTCGCGCAGGACATCCGACAATTACTCGGGCAGGAAAACCTGGCAGTCAATGGAGTAGATATCCTGGCCCGCGACATCGTCGAGCACGTCTACAAGGATAACGCTTACCAGCCTTACTGGACGGACTCCGCAAATATCCTGGAACTGATGCAACTGATCGAAGGCGCGGCGGACCATGGACTCAAGCCAACGGACTATAACATCGAGCCGCTGCGAGCGATCCTGCAACGGCGGCAGCAAAACCCTTCGGCTGCAATTGCTGCAGAATCGGACATCATGCTTACAGAGAGCCTGCTCCGATATGGTTACAGCCGTCGCTATGGCAAGGCCGACCCCGCAAAACTCGACTCTGACTTCAATTTCCGCCGGGAAACGCTTCGCAATCAGTGCAGTTCGACGAAGACCTCGAGAAGGCCGTGAAGACATTTCAGCAACGCCACTCGCTGGATGCTGACGGCATCGTCGGTAAGCAGACTATCGCCTCAATGAACGTCCCGGTTGAGCAGCGTATCGACCAGTTGCGCGCCTCGCTGGAACGCCTCCGCTGGGTCAACCAGGAAGCGGCAGACACGCTGGTCGCGGTGAATATTGCCGGGTTCAAAGCCTTCTTCTTCGAGGGCGGTGAACTGAAGTGGACTACCCGCACGATGGTCGGCAAAACATACCGGCGCACACCCGTCTTTCGCGGCGATATCCAGTACATGGAATTCAATCCCACCTGGACCATTCCGCCAGGCATCCTGCAGAACGATACACTGCCGGCCATCAAGCGTGACCCAAACTACCTGGCATCAAAAAACATCAGGGTGATTGACCGCAACGGAAAATTCGTCGACCCGGCAACCGTTGACTGGAATCAATACTCCAATGGAGTTCCTTACACCCTGAGGCAGGACCCGGGCCTGAACAATTCACTGGGAACGGTCAAGTTCATTTTTCCCAACAAACATTTCGTATTCCTGCACGATACGCCCCATCGCGAGCTGTTTGACCGCCCGGAAAGGGCTTTTTCGTCCGGTTGCATCCGGGTTGAAGACCCTCTGACACTGGCCGAACTGTTACTGAACGATCCGGAGTACCAGAGATCGGACCTGCAGGCTGTCGTGGATTCTCGCAAAACCCAGCGTATCAGCCTCGCGAACACCATTCCTGTACTGATCCTCTACCTGACAGCAAGTGTAGATGAAAGCGGTAATGTTCTGTTTTACAAGGATATATACGACAGGGACTCAAAGGTTCTGGCTGCACTTGACGGTGATATAAAGATCGATCTGCCTGCCGTCGGCAATTGACCACAGCAATCAGTCGATTGGCTTGACCGGCGGGTCCGCGGCAGCGCGGATCCGGTCGAGCTTCTGCCGCGTGAACTCGGCCTCGGCCGTGTTGCCAAGCCCCGCCTGGGCCTCTGACAGACCCAGCAAAGCGCGTGATTTCTGGCGGCTGCGTTCCAGTTGCAGCGTGAATGCGGTCACCGCATCCGCATACTGCTTTGTTCCCAGCAACAAATCCCCGAGGTACTCCGCAGACGGATAATCGACAAACGGCGGGCCGAATGAATACGGCATGTCACCCTCGACCAGGCTGGCCTCCCCTGCCCAGCGCACAGCCTCCGCCAGGTCGCCTGCCGCATGGGCCCTGGCAGCTAACAATTCCAGTTCCATAACCGCCAGCCGTTCCAGGTACAACAGGTCGGTGGGCGCCTGTTCTTGCTGGCGGGAAATGATCTGCGTAAGCTCCTGCTTCAATTGGCGGAACTGCTCAAGAAAAGGGTCTACCCGGGCAGGCTCGCCGCTGTTTGCAGCCTGCATGGCCCGAACAAAACTGATGTTCAGATTAGGGTCGAAAGCGCTGCCGGCGTTGAAGGTCCAGTTGGCCACTTCGCTGTCCCAGCCGCGCGTTTCGATCAGGTACCGCGCCCACATCTGCACCACCGAGCCGACCAGTGAGCGGTCCGAATCCAGGTTCATGCGGTCGTTGGGTGGCTTGCCGTCCGCCTGGGCCTCGGCATAGGCGCTTGTCAACAGCTCAAGAGCAGTATCAAAGCGGCCCTGCTGCAAATACCCATACAGTAACCAGTAGTTATAGTGCCCCCAGTGCCGGGCTGCCATGCCGCGTTCCACGCGCATGGCATTTTGGACCTCCACCGCTGCTTCATTAGCACTGACAACATCACTCCACATCCCAACCGCGGTGAAAATGTGGGAAGTCATATGTTGCGAGTGTCCGGCATCCGGCGCCATCACTGCCAGCGCACGCGCAGCCCGCAACCCCAGCACGGCGTGCACGGGATCGTCTACACCGTGGATCAGGTAGTGGGCGGCACCCGGATGTTGCGGATTCTTGCTGAACACGTCCTGCGCCAGCGCGGTGCACATCATGTAGGTAGCCGTATCGCGCACGCCGGCCTGAACCCCGAACAGGGACAGTGCATAGAACAGCTGCACCTCATGATCGTCAGGATAACGCGCGGCCAGTTGCTCCATCGCCCGCATATAGGCGACATCCCTCTGCGCCTTGGTTCCTGCGCCATACAGCATCTCGACAGCCGCGAGAAATCCCTGCTCCCGCGGGGCCGGCGTCGCCGTGATCCGCTGTTCCGGCGTAGGCGCGAGTTTCATCAAAGCCGCCCTTCCCGCTGCTGTGTTTTGCCGGTCCCAGATCGGGTGATTGTGCGTCATCGCTTCACCCCAGTAAGCCATTGCGAAGGCCGGGTCCAATTCCTGCGCCTTCAGGAACTCATCCCGGGCAAAAGGGTATTCGAACAGGTGTAGCAGCAGCACACCACGAATGAACGCGTCCTGTGCTTGCGCAGAGCCGGTCGTGGTTGGAAAGCTGATCTGGCCCAGCACCCGCCCCCCAGCCTGGCCCGGTTCATCGGTATGGTCTTCGCCATCATGCGCTCTGGCGCCGGGTAGAGACAGGCTTACCGCCAACAGGGCCGGCAGAAACACGGAAAAAAACAGCGGTCTGATTCTCATCGCGAAAGTATAATGACTTTTTCATTGCACGGTCAGAAGCACTTCTAATGAGCCAGCAAAAATTTATTGCCATCGCTGGCAACATCGGCGCGGGAAAATCCTCCCTGTTGCAGTTCCTGACCAGCACCTATGATATTTCACCTTTTTATGAACCCAACGATGCCAACCCCTACCTGCCGGACTTTTACCGGGATATGCGTCGCTGGGCCTTCCAGTCACAGCTGTTTTTCCTCAGTAACAAGTTTCGCATTCACCAGGAGGCAGACCGGACACCGGGAGTGGTCATCCAGGACCGGACCATTTTCGAAGATGCAGAGATCTTCGCCACCGCGTTGCACCGTATGCGCAAGATCGACAAGCGGGACTGGGAGACTTACTGGTCGTTCTACCGGAGTATTCTGCAAGCCATCAAGCCGCCGGACCTGATGATTTATCTGCATTGCTCCATGCGAACCCTGCGGCAACGAATCCGGCTCAGAGGCCGCCAGATGGAGCAGGACATCCCACTGTCCTACCTCAAACGGCTACAGGGCCTTTATGACCAATGGATTGAAAGTTATACGATGGGGGACGTGCTGGTGCTCGACTCCGGCAAACTCGATTTCGTCAACGACCTGGTAGATCGTCAGGACGTCAGGGAACGGGTTGAAGCCCTGCTGCCGGCAGCGTTAAAACGCAGCAAACGATAACGAATTGCTTTATTATCTGCCGCCATTCAAAACCACCTTTCGGAGTCTTTTATGAATGCTGTCAGAATGGCCGGGGTAGCCATACTCATCATGCTCTTGAGTCCATCTGTTGTGTTTGCACAAGCCAATTCACCCGTTACTTTCGAGGGGGTAACCCGTGTCACGGTCAAGGTGAATAACATATCTCCGCCGATCGGAACCGTTGAAGTGACCCTTTTCAACACTGAAGAATCATTCATGAAAGAACCTTACCGGCAGCAGTCCGGCCAGAGTGGTGAAAAAGGCATATTCGTCACCGAATTCAAGGATATTACGAGCGGCGAATACGCCGTGGTTGTGGTTCATGATGCCAACGACAACGGCAAACTTGATACAGGTTTTCTGGGCTTTGGCGGAGAAAGCTATGGCTTTTCCAATAACGTAACTGCATGGTTCGGATATCCTGAATTTGAAGAGGCGAAGATCATTACCGCACCGGATGGCAACCTGGTCGAAATTGATCTGCAATAAGCTGCTGCCGTTCAGAACAGCGGTTGGCCCGTGGTGAAGTACGCCACCGCGTCGGCCAGTAAGGCAAGCCCCACCAGACCGAGCAGAACCGGCATCAGGACGCGGCTGACCTTATCCAGCCCTCGATTGATTTTATCCAGCAAGGGGCGGGCCTTTTCGCCCATGGTGGCGGACAATACCGGCACCAATGCAAACGGCAGCGCATAGACCAGGTTGTAGGACAGCAGCAGGAACGCGGCCTGGGTCGTGGAAGTGTCGGTTTTGGCGATCTGATCAACGGCTGCGAAATACGGCACGGCAAAGGGAATACCGATGAAATTTATCACGGCGCCAAGTCCGAACGCACCGGGCCAACTCAGTTCCGGCATCGGTTCTTCCGGTCGTTTGCCGGTGTTCTTGCGGGTGCCAAGAGCCACCCAGAGCAGAACCAGGCCAATGATGATTTCGATAATGAAGTCAATCCGGCGGGGATTGGAAAAAAACTCTGAAATCGTCTCCATAAAGACGGCGAGCACAATCCCAGCCGAGAAATAGGCTACTGTGTGCCCCAGTAACATCGAACTGCTGGTCAGCACAGGCCGTTTCGAAGCAGCCGCGACTACCATGAATGCAAACAGTACGGGATTTACCACGTCGGTCAGCAATATCGGAAAAAGTATGGTCCAGATTTCCATGCGGTTTGCCATTCCGTGTGTTCAGCAAACATTGTAAGTGATTTTTGCTAGACTGATGCGGCATGAATGCGTACCTCAAAGTGGAGAAACAGGGGGGGCTGCTGCAGGTTTCGCTCAAGGACGACTGGACTTTTGACAACCTGACCGTCCTCCAGGAGACGCTGGACAAGATAGAACCGGAGACCGAAACACAGGTGAAATTTTCCTGTGGCGGCCTCCAGAATTTCGATCTTGCCGGTGCCTGGGTCTTGTATGAACGTTCGATGGATTTCGAAGAGATCGGCATAGATACCGATTTTGAAGGTTTCCGTGCGTCCCACTTCAAGTTTCTGCAGCACATCATCGATCTCGCTGCGACGAAGGAATATGTTCCCGGTTTTTTTGACCCCAAACCACACCACTTCTTTCGCAACAGCATGCGAACCATCGGACACAACACCATTGAGGCCGTCGATTCAGTAGGTTTTATTGCCCGGGCTGTGCTCGATGGTATCAAGCGCCCCTCGCGCCTGGTGGTCGGGGAAATCATCAGGCAGGTTCATGCAACGGGCGCGGCTGCAATACCCATCGTGATGACGGTCTGTTTCCTGATGGGTATCGTGCTGGCCTATCAGAGCGCACGCCAACTGGAACAGTTTGGCGCCAACATCTTCATGGTCGACCTGGTGGCCAACTCGATATTCCGGGAGTTGGGTGTGTTGCTGGCCGCGATCATGGTAGCGGGGCGTTCCGGTTCTGCCTTTGCGGCGGCACTGGGAACCATGAAACTCACCGAGGAAGTCGATGCATTGCGCGTGATGGGACTCAACCCCAACCAGATCCTGGTGATTCCGCGCGTGATCGGGTTGATGATCGCCTTGCCCCTGCTGACAGTCTTTGCAAATATTGCCGGATTGGCGGGAGGCGCATTCATCGGTGCGGTCGTACTGGACATCAACTGGTTCTCTTTCACCGAGAGGCTGGCCGAGACCATCCAGGTCAACGACGTGCTGGTCGGCCTGACCAAGGCGCCGGTGTTTGCATTCCTGATCGCCGTGACCGGCACGCTGCGAGGCATGCAGGTTAAGGGTTCGGCCGAGGAACTGGGTCGGTTGACGACCGTGGCGGTAGTACAGTCAATTTTCCTGATCATCGTCTCCGACGCCATTTTCACTGTCGTCTACTCGAGAATCGGATTCTGATGCCTGAACAGCACGAACATGTCATTACCATTCGCGGCCTGGTCAACCGGTTCGGAAGCCAGGTCGTGCATGACAACCTGGAACTCGATGTCCGCAGGGATGAGATCCTTGGCATCGTGGGGGGATCGGGAACCGGTAAGTCAGTGTTGTTACGCAGCATCCTGGGGTTGCACGGCCCGAATGAAGGAGAAATCAAAGTCCTGGGGCATGAGATCAAGTACCACCAACCCGGGCCACACAAACAGTGGGGGGTATTGTTCCAGGGCGGCGCTTTGTTGTCGGGCCTGACCGTGCAGGAGAATGTTGAACTACCCATCGCACTGCATTCGGATCTTTCGGTCGAAACGCGCCGGGAATTGGCTGTACTGAAAATATTCATGGTTGGCCTGGACCTGACCGCGGCAGCCAAGTACCCCAATGAACTCTCCGGCGGCATGCAGAAAAGGGCCTCGCTGGCACGTGCTCTGTCTCTGGAGCCCAAAGTCCTTTTTCTCGATGAGCCCACGGCGGGTCTCGACCCTATCTCGGCTTCACAATTCGATGAGCTGGTAAGCTATCTGCACGCAAACCTGGATTTGACCATCGTAATGATCACGCATGATGTGGATACTCTGTTTGGTGTATGCGACCGGGTCGCAGTATTGGTGAATAAGGGTATCGTCGTGGATACCCGGGATGAAATCGTGAAAAATCCCGACCCCTGGATTCAGGAATACTTTGGAGATCCACGTGCTGTCAGGGCGCGAAAAGCGGCAAAAACAAACAAGGTAAAAACTTGACCCATGTTTAAAGGTGACAGGAATTTCGCAGTCGGATTGTTCGTCAGCATCGCTATTGCTTCGTTCATCTTTTTCGTCATCTGGCTGACCGGCCGGACCGGTGAGCAGGAACTGACCCGTTACACGCTGTTGTTTCATAAGGACGTCAGCGGCCTGAACGTCGGCGGCCCGGTGAAATACATGGGCATGAAGGTTGGATCAGTCATCATGATGGATATTGAGCGCATCGACGGTGTCAAGATCAGGGTGGACATCGACGTGTTGACTTCCACGCCAGTGGATACCGGCACTTTTGCCAGCTTGGCCTTACAGGGAATCACCGGAGTCGCCGTGGTCAATCTCGAAACGGAACCGGGCGTGCATCCTCCCCTGGAAGTACAGAGCGGCAGGGATCACCCGATCATTCCGGTCAGGATCGTCGGGTTCTCGGCGCTGATGTCCAGTGCGCCGGAGATCATGAGTAAGCTCAATAATATTCTCTCCCAGGCCGAAAAAATCCTGGGCGATGAAAACCAGCAAGCCATTGCAGGCACACTGGAGAACATACAATTACTGACCGAAACCCTGGCTGAGGAGCGAGCAGCCATTGGCGCGATTCCCGGCAACCTCAACGCCACCATCGCCGAGGTCCAGGCCACAGTCCGGCAACTGCAGGGCATGATCACTGAACTGCAACCCAGCATCCATTCCACTATTGACAATGTTAACCAAAGCAGTGAAAACCTGGCCAGTCTGACCGGGCGGGTGGACGGTCTGTTGCGTGACCATGAACAGGATCTCGGCCGCTTCATGGAACAAGGCCTGGGTGAAGCACCCGCACTGATGGACCAGACTCGCAAGGTCCTGCGGGATCTCGAAAAACTGCTGCAGGACCTTCAGGACGGCCCTTCGCAACTCATATACCGCCATGACGAGAATTCAGTAGAGATAGAGCCATGATAATGAAAAACACCACGCGATTGACCGTACTGACCCTGGCCGTTTTCCTGTTAAGTGCCTGTAGCGGAGTCATGGACAGCAAGCGGGACGCCAGGCAAACCTATCTACTGACACCAGCCATTTCTGCCGGCGATGCAGGCGCCGTGGCTAACGCACCATCGCTCTCACTTGAAGTCAGCGTCGTTCCCGGTCTCGACACGGACCGGATCATGGCATTGAGCCCCGATGCCCGCCTGAACCCGTACGCCAACGCCCGCTGGCCAGACCATCTCCCGGAAGTCATCTCCTCGTTGATGAAACGTTCTCTGGCTGATTCCGGTCGATTTTCGTCGGTCGAGAATACATCCCGGGCCAGCGGTGACGGTTGGATGCTGACCCTGGAAGTACAGCAGTTCTACGGTATACAAAACTCTTCCGGTGAAACATCCAGCGTCAGGGTGGCATTGGCGGGCGCGATCGAATGCAATGGGAACACCGCACCGATCAGGCTTTCTGACTCCAATTCAGTTTCGCAAGAGCGCCTGTCAGCCGTTGTCGCGGCACATCAAAAAGGCCTGAACGATGTGACCAGTCAACTGCTTCAGCAAATCGATAGCGCTTGTCAATGAATCTCGTCAGAGCCATTGCTCTGGTGTGTGTACTGTCGCTGCCAGGCTGCGCAACGCTGGATCCTGATTACGAGCAGCCAACCGTCATGCTCAGTTCGTTCAGGGCGTTGCCCGCTGAAGGCATGCTGCCCAATTTTGAAATCGGCTTACGCATTCTCAATCCCAATGCGCAGGCACTGAACCTCGACGGTATCGTCTATACGATTTCGCTCGACGGCTATGAACTGGTCAAAGGGGTAGGCAAGGATTTCCCGGTTATCGAGGGCTACAGCGAAGAGGCTGTGACACTCACCGCATCGGCTAATCTTTTGGCCGGAATGCGGTTTGTCAGCAGCATGATGCAGTCCCAGGGCGGCGCTTTTGAGTATGAATTCAAAGCCAAGCTCGACCTCAGCGGACTCTACCCTTCAATTCGCATCAGGGAAACCGGCAACATCAACCTCGATGGAAGCAACACGCCCCGGTAAATAACCCGATAATCACCCAGGAAGTTACCAGGGTAATTCGTAACCTTCCTGGTGCCAGAAGGTTCCGGTTTGCTCGATGCCCAGCGAGTCCATGCGTTCGATCAGGCCTGCAGCCGACTGTTCCGCCGGGATCCCGGTCTGACCTGTCATCTCGGTGGAGACCCAGCCCGGATGCAACAGGATCACTGCGATCCCCTGCTCCTGCAGGTCCACGCTCAGGCTTTTTCCCGCCATGTTGACCGCCGCCTTCGACATCCTGTAACCGTATGATCCCCCGGAACTGTTATCTTCCACGGAACCCATCCGGCTGGTGATGATGAAGACGCGCGAGCCGCTTTCGAGATTCGGCAGAAGCGCCGTGGTCACCCGCAGGGGAGCTACCGCGTTCACCCTGAACTGCCGCTCAATGGATTCACTGTTGAAATTATCCAGCGTATTCCGCTCCAGTATCCCGGCATTGTTCACCAGGCGGTCCAATAGCAAGCCGTCCAGCTCCCGCTGCAATACGTCGCAGGAATCGCTGGATGTGACATCGATACCGTCGATGACTCTTACTCCAAGGCCGTTTAATTCCGGACTGGTTTGACGGCATACCGCAATGACTTCGTCACCACGGGCCGCATACTGCCTGCTCATTTCCAGGCCAATTCCCCGGTTCGCACCGGTGATCAATACATTTGTCATGATTCACTCTCAAAGTTCAGCAATTCTTCTCCACCACCCACCTGCTCGCCCTGCTGGAAATAAAACGCTTTGACGATGCCATCTTGCGGCGCGCGGATCGTGTGCTCCATTTTCATAGCCTCCATGATAAGCAAGGGTTCGCCCTTTGCAACGGCTTGACCAACTTCGGCCAGCAATTTCACAATGACTCCATGCATGGGGGCTGTAAAAACATCGGCTGCAGCATGGCCGTCATCCTGGCCGAAGTCTGGCTGGGCCAGCGCAAACTGCACCGCTCCGTTCTGGCCAAAAAGCGTATAAATATCGTCGTGCGGAACCACCTCGACGCGCTGACGATAACCGTCTATGTCGGCATAAAGAGTGTTGCCCTCCAGCTCTCCGGTCGCCAGCACCGAATCGCCGCCAACCATGATCAGGAAACGCCGTTGCCTGCCACTTCCTACCTCCCTGACGGGCACATCATATTTCGTTCCATTCAGAACGATAGATCCGGCGTGAATAGCCGGCTGATTGAGGCGCCATGCATTGGATGCGTTCCAGGGCGACTCGCGATCAGTCCTGTCCAGTCGGCAACGGCTGGTTCTTTCCATGTTGAGCAACAGGTAAAGTGACGCCAGCGGTAAATCTTTCACCTTGTCCTGTTCCGAAGAATGGAACAACAGGTCGCAATGATCTTCAATGAAATGGGTGCTCAGCTCAGCCTGTCCGAAGGGGCGGCTGGTAGCAATATTGTAGAGAAAGGAGAGATTGGTGCTCAGGCCGCTGATACGATACTCGCTCAGCGCCCTGACCAGGCGGGACAGTGCACGCTCCCGGTTTTCATCCCAAACGACCAGCTTGGCGATCATCGGATCGTAGTAGACGCTGACCTCGTCACCCTGCAGCACCCCTGTGTCTACCCGCACATGGCTGCTTTCCGCGGGTGGCTGCAGATAATGAAGCTTGCCCGTCGCGGGCAGGAAATCATGGTCCGGGTCTTCCGCGTAAATCCGGGCCTCGAAGGCATGCCCATGAATCTGCAGATCCCGTTGGCTCAACGGCAACGTTTCTCCTGCGGCGACGCTGAACTGCCAGGCGACCAGGTCCTGCCGGGTAATCATCTCGGTGACCGGATGTTCCACCTGCAGGCGCGTATTCATTTCCATGAAGTAGAATGCCCCATCCGCGTCCAGCAGGAATTCGACCGTACCGGCACCCTCGTAAGCAATCGCCCTGGCCGCGCGCACAGCAGCTTCACCCATTGATTCGCGTAACTCCGGCGACAGACCGGGTGCGGGCGCTTCCTCCAGCACTTTCTGATGTCGCCGCTGCACCGAGCAATCCCGTTCGAACAGATAAACGGCGCCGTCCTGGCGGTCGCAAAACACCTGGACCTCAACGTGGCGCGGCGCTGACAGATACTTCTCGACCAGCATCTCGTCATCGCCGAAGCTCGAATCGGCCTCACGCCTGGCCGCATCCAGCGCAGCATTGAAATCTTCCGGTTGATCAACCCTGCGCATACCCTTGCCGCCACCTCCTGCCACTGCTTTGAGCAGGACCGGATAGCCGATTTCGCTGGCGGCACGGAATAAATCTTCATCGGTAGGAGCGGCTTCATGATAGCCGGGCAGCAGTGGGACGCCAGCCTGTTCCATGATGTTCTTGGCCGCCGATTTCGAGCCCATCGCTTCAATCGCAGCGACCGGCGGCCCGATGAACACAATGCCTTCATCGGCACAGGCGCGGGCAAACTCCGGGTTCTCTGACAGGAAGCCGTAACCCGGGTGAATTGCCTCGGCGCCGGTCGCCCTGCAAGCGTCCAGCACCTTGTCGATCCGCAGGTACGACTGCTGTGGCGCTGACGGACCGATAAACACGGCCTCGTCAGCCATGGATACATGCAAGGCGCTACTGTCTGCCTCGGAATACACGGCTACCGTGGCTATGCCCATACGCCGCGCCGTGCGGATGATCCGGCATGCAATCTCACCCCGGTTTGCGATCAGTATCTTGCTGAACATGCGCTCTTCCCCGGTTACATGCGGAACACGCCAAAGCGCGTTTCTTCGATCGGCCGGTTCAGCGACGCTGAAATGGCCAGCCCCAGCACCTGGCGGGTCTGTGCGGGGTCGATGACTCCGTCGTCCCACAAACGGGCTGAAGCATAGTAGGGATGCCCTTGCTCCTCGTAGCGATCAAGAATGGGCTGCTTGAAGGCCGCCTCATCCTGCTCTGACCAGGCTTCACCGGCCCGCTCTTTCTGATCACGCTTAACCTGTGCCAGCACCCCTGCGGCCTGTTCTCCGCCCATCACCGAAATTCTTGCATTCGGCCAGGTGAACAGGAAACGGGGCTCATAAGCGCGGCCACACATGCCGTAATTGCCTGCGCCATAGGAGTTGCCAATAATCACGGTAAATTTGGGCACCTGCACTGCAGAGACGGCGGTTACCATCTTCGCTCCGTGCTTGGCGATGCCTTCGGACTCGTATTGCTTTCCAACCATGAAACCGGTGATGTTCTGGAGAAATACCAGCGGTATTTTTCGTTGGCCGCAGAGTTCGACAAAGTGCGCGCCCTTCTGAGCGGACTCGCCGAACAGGATGCCGTTATTCGCCACCACGCCCACGGGATAACCGAATATCCGGGCGAAACCGCAAACCAGCGTGGTGCCGTAGCGTGCCTTGAACTCATCGAAAACCGAACCATCAACGATGCGCGCTATGATTTCAACGACGTCAAAGGGGCGCCGGGCATCGCTGGACACAATGCCATGAATTTCCCGCGGGTCATATAACGGCTCCCTGGCTTCAGTGGTATCCATTTCAGCCGGCTTCACCCGGTTGAGCCGGCTGACCGCCCGGCGCGCCAATTTCAATGCATGATGATCGTTTTGCGCAAAATGGTCGGCGACACCGGACAGGCGCGTATGGACATCAGCCCCGCCCAGCTCTTCGGCGGTCACTATCTCCCCGGTCGCCGCCCGAACCAGCGGCGGACCGCCCAGGAAAATGGTGCCCTGCTCCCTGACGATGATGGACTCATCAGCCATCGCCGGCACGTAAGCGCCACCCGCCGTGCATGACCCCATGACAATGGCGATCTGGGGGATGTTCTGCGCCGACATATTGGCCTGGTTGTAGAAGATCCGGCCGAAGTGCTCACGGTCCGGAAAAACTTCGTCCTGCATCGGCAGATAGGCGCCACCGGAATCCACCAGGTAGAGACAGGGCAAACGGTTCTGTTCCGCAATGGTTTGCGCGCGAAGGTGTTTCTTCACGGTCAAAGGATAGTAGGTGCCGCCTTTTACCGTGGCGTCGTTGGCCACGATCATGCATTCCTGGCCGGCTACCCTGCCGATGCCGGTGACAATACCCGCCGCGGCGACCGGCTGTTGATAGACCTCGTGAGCGGCCAGTTGTGACAATTCCAGGAAAGGTGAGCCTGGATCGAGCAACGCGTCGATCCGGTCGCGAGCCAACAGCTTGCCGCGGGATTCATGCCGCTGCTGATACTTCTCGCCCCCCCCAGCGCGAACGGTTTCAACCACCTGCTCGAGGTCCTTGACCAGTGCCTGCATATGTCCGGCGTTGTTCAGAAATTCCTCTGAGCGCGGATTGATCCGGGTTTCTATGATGCTCATGGTATGCCTCCGGGCGTCCCTAATGGGGGGCCGTTTCTGCAAACAGTTCGCGACCGATCAACATCCGCCGAATCTCAGAAGTTCCTGCTCCGATCTCGTACAGCTTGGCATCGCGCAGCAGGCGGCCGGCCGGATAATCGTTGATGTAACCGTTGCCGCCCAGGCACTGGATGGCTTCAAGCGCCATTTGGGTCGCGCGCTCGGATGTGAATAAGATTGCGCCGGCGGCGTCCTTGCGCTTTTCCATACCCCGGTCGCAGTTGGCCGCCACCGCGTAAACGTAGGCGCGTGACGCGCTGAGCGTGATGTACATGTCAGCCACCTTACCCTGCATCAACTGGAATTCACCGATACTCCGGCCAAACTGCTTGCGCTCATGCAGGTAGGGCTCCACCACATCCAGGCAGTTCTGCATGATGCCTACCGGGCCGGCAGACAAAACGGTCCGCTCATAGTCGAGCCCGGACATCAGCACCCTGACGCCGCCGTTTTCCTGCCCCAAGATGTTTTCCGCCGGAACGCGGCAATCCTCGAAAATCAGTTCGCAGGTATTTGAGCCGCGCATACCCAGCTTGTCGAGTTTCTGGCCGCGTGAGAATCCAGCCGCATCGCGCTCAACGATGAAGGCCGTGATGCCGCGGGAACCGGCCCCGACATCGGTTTTGGCGTAGACCACGCAGACGTCGGCCTCGGGACCATTGGTGATCCACATCTTGCTGCCGTTGAGCACGAAATGGTCGCCATCGCGGTCAGCCCTCAGGCCCATGCTTACGACATCCGAGCCCGCATTTGGCTCCGACATCGCCAGCGCACCCACCTGCTCCCCGGTGCATAGCCCGGGCAGATACTTCTGTTTCTGCTCCTCGCTGGCGTTTTTCCGGATCTGGTTCACACAGAGATTGGAATGCGCAGCGTAAGACAGCCCAACCGAGGCAGAGGCACGGCTGATCTCCTCGACCGCGATGCAGTGTGCCAGGTAGCCCATTTCGGTGCCGCCATACGCTTCTTCCACTGTTATCCCGAGCAGCCCCATGTCGCCCAACTTGCGCCACAAATCGGCTGGGAACAGGTTTTCCCTGTCGATCTCGGCGGCGCGCGGCGCGATCTCGGCGCGCGCAAACTGGTAGACCGCCTCGCGCAACATCTCGATTTCTTCACCCAGGTCGAAATCCAGGGAAGGAAAATGGGTATTCATGATGGGTTCACTCCATTCAGGCATTCCGCCAGTGCGGTTCTGCACCGGTTTTCAGCGTCAGCCAGTTCACTCAGCATCGCATCCAGGTCAGCCCGCTGTTGTCTCAATTCGGCACGTTTGTCCTCGCAGGTAGCAATCAGCTTTTCCAGTTGTTTGCGGTTGTTACCCGGGGTGCCGTACATCAGGATGATTTCGGCACTTTCGTCCAGGCTCAGCCCCAGCCGTTTACCCCGCAAAATCAATCGCAGCTTGGTCCGGTCAGCCGGGCTGTAAATCCGGCGGGTTCCCTCGCGTTTTGGATTAAGCAACCCTTTTTCTTCGTAAAACCGAATGGTTCGTGTGGTCACGTCAAATTCGCTGGCGAGATCACTGATGCTAAAACAATGGGCCATTTGCCTGTTCCTGCGGAAGTTGCCGAAGTATAACTAACGTTTACGTTAACGTAAAGCAATCACTCAGTCAGCCGGACGACGAAAGGCTGCGATATAATGAGACAATGCCTACCGATTTTGCCCAGCAGGCCCAGGTGCTTTTACGGGATCCCTCGCAGTTCCAGTGGTATGTCATACCCCTGTTGGCCATCGTGACCTATATTTACGCGACCGAGATGTTCAACAAGAACTGGAACTCGGTCTTCGCAGGCCTGGCCTTCTGGGCAGCCGATTCGATCAATGAAATCCTGAACTCCGTTTTCTTTCACTTGAACGGCAGAGCACCGCTCTGGGCAACACCAGCAGACACGGCCTACTTGATCTTGATCGGACTGAATATCGAGATCATGTTCATGTTCGCGATCGCCGGCATCGCCTGGTCAAAGATGCTCTCGCCGGACCCGGCAGCACGCATCATGGGCATCCCCAACCGCTGGTTCATAGCGCTCACCGGCTCGGCGTTTTGTGTGCTGGTGGAAATCCTGCTCAACCGCATCGATGCACTCACCTGGGACTGGCCCTGGTGGAGTGCGACTGCACCGTGGCTGATTTATACCGTGGGTTACCTGTGGTTTTTCATGATTGCGTTCTGGGTCCACGATCTGAACGACATAGGGCGTCAAGGCAGGGCCGTCGCTGCCCTGTGGGGAGCCGTGGTTGTCATGATCGCGATTTTTGGAGCCTGGTTGGGTTGGCTATGATCGATTCAGCCTGATTGTGCGGCCTCGATGCACCGCCCTGCCCTTGCCTCGATAATATCCCAGCGGCCAGCAGCAATATCTTCAGGCACGAATAGCGGATTCACAAATCCCAGTGCATAAACCCCAGCAGCCAACCACTCGGCGGCATTGAATTCATCCACACCATTGGTAGGCACTATTTTCAGCCAGGGCATCGGGCCCAGCACCGAACGGCTCCAGGCAGGACCACCCGCCGGCACCGGAAACAACTTGCAAAGCTGGGCTCCTGCGCGATGTGCCCGGAGCATTTCAGTCGGTGTGTGGGTTCCCGGCATGCTGGCCACACCAAGTTGAATCGCGGCAGAAATCACTACCGGGTCCACCACCGGGGAGACCAGGAACCGGGCGCCCGCCTCCACCGATTTCTGCGCTTGCGTTTCATCCAGCACGGTACCGGTGCCTACTACCAGCCCTTCGCGGGCGGAAAAATCCTGGACCAGTTCATAGGCGCCCGGAATGGACAGCGTAAATTCAATGACACTGAAGCCGCCGCGAATCGCCGCTTCCATGGCCAGCGCGGCTTTCTCCTGGTTGTCGGTTCGCAGGATCGCACTGGCTTTTTTGCGGCCGAAATAATCGACAAACGAGTCCGGGGTCACGGTTACTCTCCTTCTGCCTGTGACAGGGTTTTTCGCGCCTGAACCAGGTGCGGCAAATCAACCATCACCCCGTCCAGGGACAGGGTGCCTGCTTCCGGATGGGCTTCGAACAGCTCAACGATCCGGCGCGCCTTGTGCAATTCTTCTGCACTGGGTGTGAAGGCGCGATTGATGACTTCCACCTGCCCGGGATGGATAGCCAGCTTACCGCTGAAACCGTCACGCCTGGCTTCTGCACAGGATCGTTCCAGGCCTTCGTTGTCGCGGAAATCAGCGAACAGCGTATCGATGGCCTCCACCTCCGCGGCGTGGGCCGCAAACAGGCACAGGCTCCGGACCAGGCGATAAGGCTCGGTCCAGTTGCCCTGATCATCGCGACAGCTGATCGCACCCAGCGCTGCGCTCAGATCCTCCGCGCCCCAGGTCAATGCAGCCAGGCGCTTGCCGCATTGTGCGTACTCGCCCAGCGTGAACAGGGATTGCGGCGTTTCGGTGGCAACGGGCAGAATCCGGGTAGAGCCCACCTTGATCTCGTGTTCAGCTTCGTAGGTACCGATGTGCCGGCCAAGCAATTCCACGTCGTTGGGGGAGCGGGTTTTAGGCAGCATGATCCCGTCGGGCCTGGCCGGCATCACCGCGGCAAGGTCCGCGCCCGCTTCACCATGGCCGATCGAGTTCATTCGCACCCACACCTGGGTGGAAGAAGATTGGTCACGTTGTGCAAGGTACTCACAGACCAGGCCACGCGCCTGTTCCTTGTTGGCTGAAGCAACCGAGTCTTCCAGGTCCAGAATCAGCACGTCTGCAGGAATACCCTCACTTTTCGCCAGCTTTCTCTCGCTGTCTCCCGGCACGAACAGCAATGAACGCATCCGGGTCATGCCGCCGGTCTCCGATGCATCAGAGCCGTGCGTTTGCAGGATGCCACCAAGTGGTCATCCTGGTTATAGGCACGGTGCTCAAAAATGACGATGCCGTTATCCGGGCGGGACCGGCTTTCACGCACTTCCAGGACTTCGGTCTGGATATGAACGGTGTCCCCATGGAACAACGGGCGGGGAAAGCGGACCTCGTCCCAACCGAGGTTGGCCACCGTTGTGCCCAGCGTCGTGTCATTCACCGAAATACCTACCATCAGGCTGAGTGTCAGGCAGCTGTTGACGACCCGCTGACCGAACTCCGTGTGATTTCTACAGTACTCTTCGTCCAGGTGTAACGGAGCCGGATTATGTGTCATGGTGCTGAAAACCACGTTATCCGTCTCTGTCAGCGTGCGGCGAATCGCATGGTCGAATACCTGCCCCACCTGAAATTCCTCAAAGTACAAACCCGCCATTCAAACCTCCGCATTTGCCGTTACCTGGACCGGAGTCAGCTTACACCAAAGCCGCTTACCGCCGGAATTTTTCCAGCGGATGTTCGACCAGCGAATACACTGATGGTACGACCACCAGGGTCAACAGGGTGGAGCTGACCAGGCCGCCAATCACGGCTATCGCCAGCGGCCCATTGGTGCTCGACCCTGCTCCCAGGCCGGTGGCGGCCGGCAGGAGCGCCAGGATAATGGTTGCAGAAGTCATCAGCACGGGCCGCATGCGAATCGGACATGCGGTTTGGATGGCTTCGTCGATGCTCATTCCCTCTGCGCGCATGCTATTGGTCAGGTCGACCAGTAAAATCGAGTTCTTGGCGACCAGACCCACCAGCAGCACCAGGCCAATCATCGAATAGATATTGAGTGAGTGGCCACTGAGCCAGAGCGCGCCGACGCCGCCAATGATGGCCAGCGGCTGCGCCACCATGATGATGAGCGGTTGAATGAAGGAATTGAACTGGCTGGCAAGAACCATGTAGACCAGGATCATAGCGGTGACAAACGCAAACAGCATGTACCTGGCAGTCTTACCAAATTCTTCGGAGCGACCGGTCATTCGAACACGATAACCCGCTGGCAGCAACTTGCCGGATATCTCGCGAACTTTTGCGATAGCAGCCGCTTCGGCAATGGTCGGTGTACCCAGGAAGGTTGCCGAATACTGCAGGTCATAACGGGAAACCACGGCCGGCCCGAGGCCCGGATCAAGACGCGCGAGATTATCCAGCCGAACCCGTTCCCCTGATCTTGAGCGGATATAGATCCGGCTCAGGTCCGGCGCCTGCACAAGCTGGCCCTCCCCGGCCTTGAGGCGAATGTCATAACGCTCACCGTCACCGGGCTCGTCGTTGTAGCGTGCGATATCGTATCCACCCGACATCACGTTGACCGCCATGGCAACATCCCGCGAGGTTATGCCCAGGCTGTGCACCCTCTCCCTGGACAGCACCATATCCAGTTGCGGCAGGTCCAGTTGCAGATCAATATCCAGCTGACCCATCCCTGGCTCCCTGTCCAGTTCCTGCTTAAGCCGGCTGGCCAGCCCGGCCACCCGTTCCAGTTCCGGTCCCTGCAACACAAACTGCAGGGGGTCACCACGCTGACCACCTACTATGGGCATTTCCGTCACAAACACTTCAACACCCGGAACGGCTTTGAAGCGATGCCGCAACTGATCCATCATCTCCGCCTGCGACAGGTCCCGATCCTCCCAGCGAGCCATCTTGACGATGATGTTCGCCCGGCTGACCTGGCGGGCCTGGTCCTCACCGATGGTCGCGAAAGAACCGGTGATTTCAGGATACTCTGACAATATGGCTTCAACCTGACGGATCCTGGATTCCGTGTAATCGATACTGGACCCCAACGGCGCTTTGATCGCGACGATGAAACGGGCCTCGTCCTCTTCGGGCATGAATCCCTTGTCGATCTGCCCGAATATGAAGCCGCTGGCCAGAACGGTGAGCAGCGCCGCACCCACGACTGTCCAGCGGTGCGCCAGGCTGAACGCGACCAGGCGCCGGTAAGACCGGTCCATTGCCTGGAACCCCGATTCGATCACCCGGTAGATGCGCCCGTGCTGGCGGGAA
>JAOUCS010000184.1 GCA_029859645.1 Lysobacterales bacterium
GTGCAAGCGGCCCAGGGACACACGTGATTGTTCGTCGTGCCTTTTTCGCAACCCGCTGAACAACCGCTGTGTCAGCGAGGCTGAGGATCCCATTTGTGAAGCAGCCCGGAATCGCCAGAACGCACAACACGAGGCTGAACGGGCCCACTGCATTGCCAATGCTGAGGCCGCAAAGCTGGACTGCGAACGGTTGAATGCGCAAGCGTTGCGCAGTTGCGAAATTGAATCGGGTTTTGAGCAATCAGCCTGTGAAGCCGTTAAAAACGGTATCGCGTCGCTGGACGAAGGGAGTCCACTGGCGACATCCGAGGCACAGGCAGTCATACAGGGCCAGCTGAGTACGGTTTTCTCCAATATCAGTATTGACAGTGATTTCTCCCGTTTGAAAATGGATATGGCATTAAAATCCAACATGAAATTGGCAGGCAAGCTTACGTTCAGCCCTGGTGATTTACCCCAGGCACTGGCCAGTTGCATTACAGCCTGGGGCACTTCCTTCACCAGCCGGGCTTATACGTCTTCAGAGGTTACCAGCATACTGACCACACTCTCGGAGGCTGACAATGCGTTTACCGCCAATTGGTCCGGCTATATCTTGCCGCTTGAAATAGAACCTTCACCATTGGAGTCCATATTCATGGACAACCCTAACCTGCTGGCCAATTGTTTGATTGGGTTGACGGTGAATGACGTTGAACGAGTAATTGCGGGGGATGACGCAGATTTCTTCACTGGACAACTGGAACTGGAAGTGCAGCCGCAGCCCGCCATGATCTATCTGTCCCCGGCAACGGTGCAATACGGTGAACGTGAATTTCAGGGCAAGGCAATGATGTCCTCAAGTCACATCCGATATGACATTGCTGACAAGTGATTTTGCCTGGTAAATAAGAACTCACCGCTTCAACATCCTTGCGAAGCGGTGACGCTACTCATTTTGGCCAGCACTCTGAACCTCGCATCCCTACCTGTTTGCATCCATGCCAACAGCTGCGGTACGTTCACCATTCAGAAAGCGGCCACGGTTGCAGATTAAACTTTTTCTTCCAGGTTCAGGCGGTAACCCATTCCACGGACTGTTTCGATCATTGAGCTATCGGAGCCACCATCCACTTTTTTACGCAGCTTGCCAATATAAACATCCACAACATTTGTCAGTGGGTCCATGTCGAGTCCCCATACGTTATTCAGTATGCGCTCACGGCTAAAAAGGGTGCCTGGATTGCTCATCAGTAACTCGATGATGGCCAGTTCTTTGGCCGTCAACTTGATTTCCGTGCCATCAGCAAAGAACCGCAAGGACTTGCGGTCAAAGAGCAACGGGCCGGCTTTGAGCTTCTGGTCCTGGCCGGAAATGGCTGAACTGCGGCGCATGACCGCTTCAATCCGTGCCAGTAATTCTTCAAATGAAAATGGCTTGGTCAAGTAGTCGTCTGCACCCATGCGTAAGCCGGTGATCACGTCATCCAGGCTGTCCATGGCTGACAGGATGATCAACGGTGTGTTGACTTGCTCCATGCGCAAGTGCTGACACACTTCGTGGCCATGAATCCCGGGCAGCATCAGATCAAGCAGAATCAGGTCAAAATCACCTTCCATTGCCAGCGACAAGCCGGTTTCACCATCGTTTGCAACCAGGCAGAAATAGCCCTCGGCACGCAGGCCGCGCTGCAGGAAATCGGCTATTCGCGTTTCGTCTTCAATGATCAGAATTCTCATGCTACGGCCATTAACTTGTTTTCAGCAGGTAGTATAACGGTCGCCAATGCGCCCTTACCCGGTTTTCCTTCCAGTGTAATGCTGCCCTTGTGTGCCTCTACAATGGCCTTGGCAACCGGCAGCCCCAGGCCGGTGCCGTGTACATGTCCCTGGGCTTGTCTGCCACGGTAAAATCTCTGAAAAACCTCCCTTGCTTCCTCGTCGGTCAGCCCGATACCGAAGTCGCGCACAGTTATCACTATCTCTTGTGCCTGTCTTTTCAGGCACACTTCCACCTTTCCACCTGCATTGGAATAACGCAGGGCATTATCAATCAGAATGGAAAAAACCTGGCGTAAGCGTCCGTCATCACCCATCACCACCGTATTTTCGTCTGCCAGTTTCTGCTCAATGCTGATCTCCTTCTGCTCAGCCGTGGCGGCAAAATCAGCACACACGGCATCAAGCAGACCGCCCACAGACAAGGGGCGCACTTTCAGGCGCGGCTCACCCGCGTCGGCGCGGGCGATAAATAGCAAGTCATCGACCAGGCGCGTGGTCTGATCAGCCTGTTCCATAATGCGCTCCAGGGTTTCCTGGTATTCAGCCGCGGTTTTGGCCTTACCCCTCATGGCGATTTCAGCTTCACCGCGGATCACGGTCAAAGGAGTGCGGAATTCGTGGCTGATATCGGCCAATAACTTGCGCCGGTTTTCATCAACCATGGCCAGCATGTCATTACTGCTCTTAAGCGCGCGGGTGCGCTCTTCGACAATGGCTTCAAGCCGAACATTGGAATCGTGCATGCTGGCCCGGTGATCCGCCAGTTCACGTGCCATGATGTTAAAGGCCTCTCCCAGGCGGCCAAATTCCTTTTCCCCCAACTCCGGAATGCGGTGGTTGAGGTCGCCGCCGGTAAATGTTTTTGCACCATGGTAAAGAACGTTGACGGATCGCGTCAGGCTGCGTGAAAAAAGCCAGATGATCAAGGCGGTAAAGCCTGCCAGCGCCAGCATGAACAAAGGCAGCACACCGCTAATGTAACGTGCCAATGAGATCGTTTCCGTATTGGCGTCACTGAGCTCTTTGGCCCTGGCCGCCAGGATTTCATCCATTAATACGTTGAAGATTTCTGTCGTACCTTCATTGTGCAGGCGCTGTGACTCTGTGCGGGCAAGGTCAACCTGTTGCGTCTCCAGTGCCAGCCTGATGGTTTCTCCGGAATTTATCAGTGCTTCAATCAGGCCCTCCAGCTCGTCAAGATCTGCCAGATCACTGGTGTTTTTGTCCACGCTCTGTAACGCATTTTCTGCAGTGAGTGATTGTCGAATTGCACTTACGGCTGACCTCAACCTGCGGTCAATATCGTGCCAGCGGGGTAAATCACTGATCTCTCCATTAAAAGTGCTTTCTTCAATCAGGCTGAGTTTTTGTGCTCCCTGCATTGATATCGTGCGGTAATCGTTCAAAACGGAATTGGCGATGGTGATGCGCTCAACATCGTATTCGAACCACTGAACACTGTCATAGAAATACCAGGCCAGCGCCAGTGTAATAACCAGCATTGTGCCAAATGCCAGGTGCAATTTACGGCTGAAGCGTATTTTTATTGCTGCCATTAAGCACTTATCATAACCGAATTTTCAGCCAGTGCTATTTTGCACGAGCCTTAAAAAAGAGGGCCATTAACGGTTGAAAGAACAAAGGCCGGCGAGTTCACCCTGACCTGGGAGGCGATATCGATATCACCCGCGCTGTCCTTAAATCAGGGTTGAACGCTCAGGAGCCGGATCCCACTGGATAACCCAGCCTCTCAAGTTCGGTCACTGCGGACCCGACCAGCGTAGCCAGCTGTTCGGCAATCAACTCCGACAACTCCAAACTCATTTCCAGCGACTGCGGCACCAGCCCCAGCACCACCACTTCAGCCGGCTTCTCACCGCTCAGCTCCAGCGTGGCCAGCACGTCCGACAGGCCCAGTTGGTGGGGTGAAATGCGCATGCTGAAATAGACCGGCACGTCGTCGCCGGCCAGCCGCACCAGCGTGCCCGGCGGGTCGCCGGTCTGGACGGCGTCCAGCACGATGAGGTGTTCCCTTCCGCTGATGTCGTCGAGCAGGCCCATGCCCGTCGTGCCACCGTCCAGCAGCTCAACATCGGGGGGGATTTCATAGCGCTGTTGCAGGACCTCCAGCGCCCGGACACCCAGGCCCTCGTCCTCCAGCAACAGGTTGCCCATGCCCAGCACCAGCACCGGGCTGCGGGGAGCGCCCCGGCTCAAAGCGCCTTGACCCTGACGATTTCCTTTTGCCTCGGATCCACCATGTGGATGGCGCAGGCCAGGCAGGGATCGAAGGAGTGCACGGTGCGGATGACCTCGAGCGGCAATTCCGGATCGGCCACGGGGTTATCCAGCAGTGACGCTTCGTACGGGCCCAAAGCATCATCTTCGTCGCGCGGGCCGGCGTTCCAGGTGGACGGCACCACCGCCTGGTAATTCTCGATCTTGCCGTCCTTGATCACAACCCAGTGTGACAGCACGCCACGGGGGGCTTCGTGGAAACCGAAGCCGCGTTGCTCGCCTTTCATGAAGGTCGGGCGGTTATAGGTTTCATAGTCACCCGAGCCGATGTTCTCCATCAGCAGGTTCCACTGGTTCTGCAGGCTCTCGTAGATCACCGCGCAGCGGATCGCGCGCGCGGCGTGCCGGCCGATGGTGGAATGCAGTGCCGTCAGCGGAATTTCAGTGCCGGCCAGGCTGCTGGCCGTGCCAACCACCAGGTCAAGGTAGCGCTTGGTGGGCTCGTGTCCTGCCGCCGCCATGCAAAGCACGTTGGCCAGCGGTCCGACCTGGGCGCGTTCGCCGTTGAAGGTCGGCGCTTTCACCCAGGAGTATTTGCCGTCGTCCTGGAAGTCTGTGTACTGCGGCACGGTTTCGCCGTCGTAGGGATGCAGTGCACCGTTGTTGCTTTCATACCAGGCGTGTTTACTGCTCTCGGCCACACCGCCTTCAAAGTACGCATCCTGGAAACTGGTGATGGGTTTGAATGTCGCCAGGTCGCCATTTTTGATGTAGCCGCCCGGCAGTTCGAACTCGGTGCCCGCGCCGTCCAGCGGCATTTCCGGAACGCTCAGGTAGTTGGTCACCCCTGCCCCGTATGCGGTCCAGTCGGCATAGAAGGCGCCAACCGCCGCCACGTCCGGCAGGTACACCTGCTGCACGAACGCGGCCATTTCATCGATCAGGCTCTTGATGTGGTACAGCCGTTCCAGCGTCAGGGTCGATTGC